>JANWIF010000059.1 GCA_025450035.1 Gemmatimonadaceae bacterium | reverse complement strand
GTCGCGTCTCGAATCGTCGTCATGCGTCGATCCTCGTATTGTCAGTCCGCCGTCGCGCCGCGCGCCGGCGATGCGGTTAGGCGAGCGCCATTCCGCGCCAGCAGCGTATCTGCGGCGGCAAACGGCGTGAGCGTCCCCGCCTCGATCTCCGGCAGCCGCTCCTCCACCCACGCCGCGACCGCCGGATCATCCCACAACCGCTCGCGGACGCGGCGTTCTACCGCTTCGACCACGCGTTCGCGCAGCCGCTCGCGCCGGCGCGCGTACAGCGCCTTGCTCCGTTCAAGATAATCGAAGTGGCGGTCGATGGCTGCGGCCAGCGCCTCGATACCCTCTCCGCGGTCGGCGATGGTGGCCAACACCGGCGCCGTCCACTGGTCGTCGCTGTCCCGTTGGGCGGCCTGCCGTGCGGCGTGGGCCGGATTGCGGAGTTTCTGGATATCGACGCCGTGGTGCGCCGGAACGTTTCGCGACACCTGTCCGAGGCGCAGCCCGAGCATCAACTCTACCTCGTGGCGAAACCGTTCCGCATCCGGCCGGTCGGCCTTGTTGACCACGAACACGTCGGCGATCTCCATCAATCCGGCCTTCATGGCCTGAATCGAATCGCCCGACTCCGGGACGAGCACGACCACCGTGCTGTCCGCCGTACGCGCGATGTCGAGCTCGCTCTGTCCCACGCCTACGGTCTCGATGAGCACGCGATCGAACCCGTAGCCGTCCAGGACATCGGCCACCTCGCGCGTGCTGGATGCGAGGCCACCCAGTGAGCCGCGGGTGGCCATGGAGCGAATGAAAATTCCTTCGTCCAACGCCACCTGCTCCATGCGAATCCGGTCGCCCAACAACGCGCCGCCGGTGAACGGCGACGAGGGGTCGACGGCCACGATGCCCACGGTGAGGCCGCGCGAGCGGTAAAGTGCCGCGAGGTGCGTCATGATGGTGCTCTTCCCCGCTCCGGGCGGCCCGGTGATGCCGATCCGCTGCGCGCGTCCTAACCGACCGTGGAGCGCGCTCAATATCTCCTCGAACCCCGTTCGATGATTCTCAACGATGCTCATCGCGCGGGCGAGCGCGGCGGGACGGTGCGCGTCGAACGCGGCCATCAGCGCCTGATGCCGCGACGTGCCGGGCACCGGAGCGGTCACCGCCACCGCCGTACGCCGCGCAAGGGTCGAGAGAGCAGATGCCAAGGTACCACGAGAAAGATTGCGAACAGGATGAGGGTCACGACGAGTGTGGCCACCAGAACATAGACGTTGCGATCCGCCAAATACACCAGCGCCCCGACCACTGCCGCAACGCCGGTCACCATGCACAGCACGATGCGCCGCGTCTGGCCGGCCAAGAATTGCTGCATCTCGATCACGTCGCGCGGATGCGCCCGCACGCGTAACTCGTCGCGGCCGGCGCGCCGCAACACATCACGCAGCTCGCGTGCAATCCCGGCGAGCTCTCCCAGCGCGTCTTGAACGCGATCGCGCGAATCGCCGGCGGCCATCGATGCGAGCAGCGTCGCGCCCATGTGCCGGATGACCGGCGACGCGAACTGCACGGCGTTGAACGCCGGATCGTAGCGCAGCGCGATCCCTTCCGCCAGCGCCGCGGCGCGGCCGAGGTAGACGAACTCGCTGGGCAGCATGATCGGCCACCGATAGAAGGTGGCCATGACCTCGTTGACGATCCGCTGCACCTGCCGCGGCTTCGCATCGGCTTGAAACGCCACCGCCATCAGCGCCTGCGCGGCATCGCGCACGGTGCCGCGGTCGACTTCCGGATCCAACAGCCCCAACTCGTAGAACCCGGCGATCACCCCATCGACATCTTTCCGCACCGCCGAGAGAATGGTCTCGATGAGGCGGATCCGGGTCTCGCGCTCCACGCGCACCACCATGCCGAAGTCCAACAGCACCAGCGTGCCGGCGGGCGACACGAGCAGGTTCCCCGGATGGGGGTCGGCGTGGAACAAGCCGTCGATGAGCATCATCTGCGCGTACACCTCGACCACCGTTTGCAGGAGCGCGGGGAGCGCGATGTCGCCCGACGCAATGCGTTCGTGCAGCCGGTCGATTTTCGTACCCTCCATATACTGGAGGACGAGCACGCGCCGCGACGTGAGCGCAGACACCACTTCGGGCACGGCGACGCGCGGGTCGCTCACGAAGTTGGCGCGGATGAGGTCGGCGTAGCGCGCCTCCTGCCGGAAGTCCATCTCCTCATCGATGCGCTTGGCGAACTCGCGCATGATCGTCGTGATGGCCCGCGTATGATGATTCGGGAACAGCACGTTCACGAAGAACAGGATGCGGAACGCGGCGTCCAGGTCCACGGCCACCAACTCCTCGACCCCCGGGCGCAGCACCTTGACCACGACCTCGCGTTCGCCTAACGCAGCGCGGTGCACCTGGCCGAGCGACGCGGCGGCGAGGGGTTCCAGGTCGAACCGGTCGAACAGCGCGCCCACGGGGCGGCCGAGCTCGCGCTCGATCACGCCCTGGATGACGCTCGCCGGCAGCGCGGGGACGCGATCGGTGAGTTTGCCCACTTCGCTCAGGTACGGTTCGGGGAGGATGTCGGCGCGTGAGGCGAACACCTGGGCGATCTTGATGAACGTGGGACCGAGCGCGGCCACGGTCGCCGTGAGTCGCTCGGCGCGCCGCCGGTGCGTCGCGTCGCTCAGCCGCCGCGGCCGTCCGACGATGATCCACCGTCTCCGATCGCGCAGAAAGGCGAGCACGAACGGGAACAGTCGCCAGAAGACGGTGAATGGACGCACGTCAGCGGGGCGGAGCGCCCGGCGGACGCAGCTCGACGGGACGCGCGGTGTCCGCGCGCTGTACGAGCACGCGCTGCACGCGCGCCGGCTCGGCGTCCACGACGATCAGCTCGTAGTCCCCTATGCGAAAGCGCTCCCCGATACCCGGAATGCGGCCTAACGCACGGACCACCGCGCCGCCTAACGTGTGCGCGCGGTCGCCGCCCGTGACATCACCCGACAGCGACAGCCCCGTGCGGCGCTCCAGTTCGTCCAACGGCGTGGAGCCATCCAGGATGAAGGCGGCGGCCCGGCCGGCGTGCGAGGACTCGGCGGCCACCGGGTCGTCGTGCTCGTCGCGAATGTCACCCACCAGCTCCTCGAGCACATCCTCCAGCGTCACGATGCCGGCGGTGCCGCCGAATTCATCAAGCACCACCGCCAGGTGCCGTTGTCCGCGGAGCATCTCGAACAACACGTCGCTGCACCGCTTGGTCAGCGGCGCCTGCGCCACCTGGCGAATGGGCGGCATGCGCTCCCCGCCCGTCTTGAGTACGTCGAACACGTGCACCATGCCGATGATCTGGTCCAACGAGTCCCGGTACACGGGGACGCGACTGTATCCCGACTGCGCGATCGCCCGCGCCATCTCGCGTGGGGGCATGGCCTCATCCACGGCGAACACGTCCGTGCGCGGCGTCATCACATCACGCACTACTTTCTCGCCGAACTCCACCAGCCCGGTGATGATGTCGATCTCCGCCGATTCGCCGATCCCCTCGAGTTCGCCGTCGCGCAGCAGATCTTCCAGCTCGTCGTGCACTTCCTCGGCGGCCGTGCGCGGGCGCCCCGACAACGGACGCGCGATCGCACGGGCAGCATCCAAGACCGGCGACAGCACGAATGCGGCGGCATCGAGGGGCGGCATCACGATGGAGAGGAGTTGCGGCGCCCACCGGCGCGCGATGGCGCGCGGAACGAGCTGACCAACGATCAGGAAGGCGAGCGCCAGGAGCGTCGTCTCCCACGCCACCTGCCACGGCGCGTTGGTGTGTGTCGCGCCGAGCGCCGCGCCGGCAATCGCCACGGCGAGCGACGTTCCCGCCGCCGCCGCTAATACGAGACGTTGCGGCCGCGCGAGCAGGGCCCTGCCGGTGCCCGATCCCGCCAGCCGCTGCTCCGCCCACCGGCGCAGCCACACCCGGCTCACCGAACGCACCGCCGTGGCCGCCGCGGTGAGCCACGCCACGAGCACGACACACAACGTGAGCAGGACGCCGAGAATGATCATGACCCGTGCTCCGCCGGTGTCTCCAACCGCTCGAAGTAGACGCGGTCCACGCGTCGTCGTACGACGCGCTCGACGACGATGCGAAAACCATTGAGCGTGAGCTCCTCGCCGGCCCGCGGCACGTGCCCCACGAGCTCGAAGATCAATCCGCCCACGGTGCTCACGTCGTCGCGGCCGAACTGATACTCCAGGGCCTGCGACAACTCGTCGAGGGTGACCCGTCCCGACACCCACCACCGCCGCCCCTCCTCGCCTTCGATCGGCGGTTCTTCGCGATCGTATTCATCGCGAATGTCCCCGACGATCTCCTCGAGAATGTTCTCGATCGTGATCAGGCCCGCCGTGCCGCCGAATTCATCGACGACGATGGCGATGTGCGTGCCCGTTGCTTTGAAGTCCCGTAGCTGTCCGTCGATGGCCTTGCTCTCGGGAATGAATGCAGCCGGCCGCACGAGCGCCTGCCATCCCTCCGCGGGCTCCTCGTCGCCGATCACCGCCGGCAGCAGGTCTTTCGCGAACAGGATGCCGATGACGTGATCGATCGTTTCATCGTACACCGGGAGCCGCGCGTGCTGCGAGCTGCGCACTTTGTCCAACACTTCGGACCACGGAGTGTCGCGCTCGATGCCGAAGATATCGACGCGCGGCACCATGACCTCATGCACTTCGGTGTCGCTGAGCGAGAAGACGCGGTGAAGGATGGCGCGGTGCTCTCGCGGAGGCGCCGTGCCCGTGTTCACGATGCGCCCGAACTGCTCGGCAGTCACCGCGCGCGCCGCCCCGCCGGGTTCGTAGGGCGGTAGCAGGCGGCGGAGTCCCGCGTCAAGCCGCGCGCCGGCGGCCACCAGGGGCCGCATCGCAAATTCGGAGAGCCGCACCACGCCGCCGAGCGCGCGTAAGGTGGGCTCGCCGATGGCCTCGCCTGCCGCGCGCGGGCCAAGTTCGCCGACGAGCAAGATCACGACGGCCACCGCGAGCGCGGCCGGCGCCGCGACGGCGCCGGAGAACGCGCGGAGATCGAGAGCGCTGCCAGCGGCCACGCCGGTCACCAGGATGGCGATCAAGCGCGCAATAGAGAGGGATCGATGGGTGACGTCGCGCAGTCCACCCGTGGGGCCGTCGCCCCCCCCGCCGGCTGCGTTAGGCGAGTCGGCAACCGACAGCAGCGCGCCATCGGCCGCCGCGCAGAGCGCCGACGCGATGAGCGCGAGGACGGCGACCATCACCGCGGCGACGCTCATCGCCAGGTCTCCTGGGCGCGAGCCAGGAGGCGTTCCTGGCGGCGCCACATGGGCGAGGCCGCGCGCGTGTGGTCGGCGGGATGATCATGGCCGAGCACGTGCAGGGTGCCGTGCACCACCAGGCGCGCG
>JANWIF010000058.1 GCA_025450035.1 Gemmatimonadaceae bacterium | reverse complement strand
GTCCGCCCCGTCCCCCCCCCCAGCCCCCGACCTTCCCCGCCAGCGCCTCGACGCGCTCCGGCGCGCGTTGCTGAGGCTGCACAAAACGCTCGTCTACTCCGAGCGGGTGACCTACGAACGCGTCGTCGGGCAGGTGTCGTCGAGCGGCGAGCTGCTCCAACTGGTCATTCATGATCCCTGGTTCGTATGGCTCCGTCCCATCTCGGCCCTGGTCGTGGAGATCGATGAGCGACTCGATGCGGACGTGCCGCCGACGATGACCGATGCACACGGATTGATGGCGGCGGCGCGGAATCTGCTCACGCCGGTCGAGGAAGGCGTCGGGTTCGGGACGCACTACTACGAGGCGATGCAGCGCGATCCCGACGTCGTACTCGCGCATGCCGATGTGTCGAGGGTGCTCGCCCTCGATGCGGACGACTGACGACCGCGCTCATACCTTCAATCCTGGAGCCGCCGATGTCGAATTCTCTGCCGCCCAATGACCGGATACACACCGAAGAGCATCACGTGACGGGCGACCGGCTGCTGTCGCGCGTGAAGGAGCTCGTTCGACAGGGCAACATCCGCCGGGTGATCATCAAGAACGAGCAAGGGCACACGCTGCTCGTGGTGCCGCTCACGATGGGGGTGGTGGGGGCGGTGCTCATTCCTGTTTGGGTGGCCATTGGCGCACTGGCCGCGTTGGCGGCCAACTACCAGGTGGTCGTGGAGAAAGTGGAACCCGGCGCGTGACGCGCCCGTCAGCGGTCGGCCGACCGCTCGCGCGCGGCGGCCCGCAGCGGCTCGGGCGTCGTGCGCCGTTCCACCACTGCCAGGGCGGCGTCCACCAGCAGCGCGAGGACCGCCGCCGGGATGGCGCCGGAGAGAATGAGGCGCGTATCGGCGAGCGCCAGTCCGGTGGCGATCGGCTCGCCTAACCCGCCGGCGCCAATGAATGCGGCCAGCGTGGCCGTGCCGACGTCGATGACCGCCGCGGTCCGCACACCGGCCATGATGCCCGGCGCGGCGAGCGGCGTGCGCACCCAGCGCAGCACCTGCACGGGCGTCATGCCTAACGCACGGGCGGCGGCGACAGCCGCCGAATCGGCGTCGCGCACGGCGGTGAACGTCCCCCGCACGATCGGATACAGCGAGTACAGCCACAACGCGACCAGCGCGGGCCACACACCCACGCCGAGGAACGGAATCATGAGCGCCAGCAACGCGATGCTGGGGATGGTCTGCACCACGCCGACGGCTCGGATCACCGGTTCGGCGGCGCCACGCGCGTGCTCGAGCCACAGGCCCAGCGGCACGGCGGTGAGGATCGCCGTCAGCAGCGGGATGGCCACGAGCAGCAGGTGTCGCTCCGTATCGCCCCACAGCACGGCGCGTCGCTCCCACAGATAGCGGCCGAACGAGCGGCGCGACGCCGCCGGAATCCCCGCCGCGGTGACTGGCACGGCGGCGCCTCCCGTTAGGCCGAGCGACCGCAGCGCGGACGCGGCCACCGCCGGCACCGGCTCCCCGCCAATTTCCACGCGCTGGTTCAGCGCACGCATCACGCGCACATCCAGGCGGCCGCTCAGCTCGGTGAGCACGGCCACGGCCGTCGGGTCGTCGCGCTGCAATCGTGCGCCGACCAGGGCCGCGGCCTGATAGGGCGGAAAAAACCCGCGGTTGTCGGCCAGCACCACCAGGCGATAGCGTGCGATCGATCCGTCGGTGGAGTAGCCGTCCACGACGTCAACCTTTCCCGACGCCAGCGCGATGTACTTGAGCGCTTGACTAAGCGGGCGAACCCCGGCGAAGTGAAGGTGGTAGGCGTGGGTCAGACCGGGCAGCCCGTCGGCGCGGCCGATGAAGTCGGGAGTGAATCCGGCGACCAACTTCGATGACGCGGACGCGAGATCATCCAAGGTGCGGAGGTGATAGCGGCTCGCGGTCTCCGCGCGCACGGCAATGGCATAGGTATTCTCGAAGCCGAGCGGCGGCAGCCAGCGGATGTTCCATCGCTGCTCGAACGCGCGCTGCACCGAATCGAAGACGGCGCCCGCGTCGTGCATGGGCGGCGCGTGCAGGATGGCCAGCAGTCCTGTGCCCGTGTACTCGGGGTAGACATCGATGGCGCCGGATCGGAGGGCGGCAAAGGCGACTTCCGTGGCGCCCAGGCCCGGGCGGCGCTCGACGGCGATTCCGCGCGCCTCGAGCAGTTGGGCGAACATCTCGGCCAGCAGATACGATTCGCCGAACGGCTTGGATGCCACGACCACCCGCCGCCGCGCCACCGCGTTAGGCGACGGGGCCGGCATCGGGCGGCACACGCCCTGTGCCAGGTGGCATACCTGCGCGCCGGCGCGCCTCACGCGGCGTTCACGCCGGCGCGCGCCAGCAGCGCGGCCACATACGGCGTGGCGGGCGCGCCGAGCACCTCGGCCGGCGGCGCGCTCTGCTCCACGCGTCCCGCGCGCATCACCACCATGATGGTGGCCAACCGCAATGCCTCTTGCAGATCGTGCGTGACCAACACGAGCGTCACCTGCGTGGCGGCGCGCAATGCCATCACCATCCGCTGCAGGTCCGAGCGCGCGATCGCATCGAGCGCGCCGAACGGTTCGTCGAGCAGCACCAAGGACTGTCCGCCGGCGATCGCTCGCGCCACGGCGGCGCGCTGCCGCTGTCCACCCGACAGCTCGTGCGGCCATCGCTCGCCTAATGCTTGCTCCAGACCCACGAGCGACAGCGCGCGATCGGCGCGCGCGCGAGCGTCCGTCATGCCATCCAGCCACGGTACCAGCGCCACGTTGCGGCGGATGCGCCAGTGCGGAAGCAGGCCGCCCTCTTGCGGCACGTAGCCGATCGCCCGGCGCAGCGTCACCGGATCCCGCTCACGCACGTCGGTGCCGAACACCGTGATGCGACCGGCGTCGGGCTCGATCAGTCGATTGATGCATCGCAGCAACGTCGTCTTGCCCGACCCGCTCTCCCCCACCAATGCCACGCACGCGCCCCGCGGCACCTGGACCGACACATCGACCAGGGCGTGTACGGTCCCGTACGACTTGGCCAGGCCGTCGACGCGAACCGCGGCCTCGGTCACGATCCTTCGAGCGCCGTCGTGGCCGAGTCGATCAACGCCGCCTCGTCGTTGGGGAACGCCAACACCGTGATGGCGGCAACGAAAGACGCAGCAGGAAATCCAATTCGTCGCATCGCGGGTCTCAAAGTGGTGGATGGAAGGGCGATGGAGATTGCTCGAGACGGGTGGCGCGCTACAAGGCACGGCGTCAAGTTCCGCTCCATGCGCATTCGCCTGGCTGTTCGTGTCAATATGCGGCGCTGCATCGCCCGCGCGCCACGCCGATGGCAGCCGTTGGCCCTGCTCGGCGCCGTCACGGCGCTCGGAAGCGCGCTTGGATGCTCGGGCGCTCCTGGAGCACGAGGTGCCGATCCGACGCCGCGTGCATCGCCGGTGATTGTCGCCCAACAGACGAGCGGCACCACGGCGTTACTCCAGGATGTAAGTGCGGTCAATGCACACGTGGTGTGGGTGGGCGGGCACGCCGCCACATGGGCGGTCACCACCGATGGCGGCCGGCGATGGCGCAGCATGGTGATGCCCAACGCCGATTCGGTCGAGTTTCGTGACGTGTACGCCGCGGATGACCGCACCGCCTATCTCTTGTCTAGTGGGTTAGGCGAACGCTCGCGCATCTACAAGACCACCGATGGCGGCGCCACCTGGCGGCTCCAGTTCACGGCCCGGGAGCCCAAGGCGTTCTACGACTGCTTCGCATTCTGGGACGCCGACCACGGCATCGCGGTGAGCGATGAGGTCGACGGCCACTTTCTGGTGATCGGCACCGACGACGGCGGCGCCACCTGGTCGCGCGTTCCGGCGGATGCGCTTCCCCCCGCGCAAGCGGGCGAGGGTGCATTCGCGGCCAGCGGCACGTGCGTGATGACCGCCCAACCGGGCGACGCATGGATCGGCACCGGGAACGCGGGACGCTCGCGGGTGCTGCACACTGCCGATCGGGGGCATACGTGGGAGGTCGAGACGACGCCGCTCCATGCCGCTGTGGGCGAAGGTATCACGAGTCTGGCTGTGCGCGATGCGCAGCACCTCGTGGCACTCGGCGGCCCGACGACCCATCTCGACGCCCACGAGGACGAGGTCGCGATCACCGGCGATGGCGGGCGCAGCTGGACGCCCGGCGGCCGACTTCCGTTCTCCGGTCCGGTATACGGCGCTGCGTACGCGCCCGGCGGGAGCGGCTGGCTCGTTGCCGTGGGCCCGCGAGGTGCCGCCGCATCGTACGACGACGGCAGGCACTGGGCGCTGGTGGACACGCTCGGATACTGGAGCGTGGGCTTCGGGAACGCACGCACGGCGTGGGCCGTGGGACCGGACGGACGGATCGCGCGACTCACACTGCCTGACCGGTAAGGCAATCGTGCGCGGGACGCGCGTGCGAGGGTCGTCGCGCGCGGTCACCCACATTAGCTTGTGGCAAGCAGCACCGTCTCAGTGGGCCGTTGCACGTCTCCGCCCCCCGCCACGTCACGCCCGAGGGACGACCATGGATACCGCGACGCTCCCACCGATCTCGCCGAAGGACCTCGAGATCCTGCTGCTGCAGATAGCCGGCCTGTTGTTCCTCTGCCGGCTGCTGGCCGAAGTGATGCGCCGGCTCGGGCAACCCGCGGTCATCGGCGAGCTCCTGGCCGGCATCATCCTCGGGCCAACGATCCTGGGTCACTACGCGCCCAACTTATTCCTTGCCGTCTTTCCGCACGAAGCCCGACAGTTCCATCTCCTCGAGGTCATCTCCAACCTGGGGTTGATCCTGCTGCTGCTGCTCACCGGGCTCGAGACCGACGTGCGCGTGATGCGCCGGTTAGGACGCCCCGCGTTCATGGCGTCGGCGTTCGGCGTGATCATCCCGTTCGCCAGCGGGCTCGTGCTCGGGTTGCTACTCCCCGCCCGCTATCTCGCCGACCCCGGCCAACGCGCGGTTTTTGCCGCGTTCATTGCCACGGCGATGGCGATCTCGGCGCTGCCGGTGATCGCCAAGATTCTGATCGATCTGAACCTCATGAAGCGCAACCTGGGCGTCGTCATCCTGTCCGCAGGCGTGGTCGACGACACCGTAGGTTGGCTCGTGCTGTCGGTGATCGCCGGCATCGCCACAGCCGGCGGGTTCTCATTCTCGTCGCTGGCGTTCACGTGCGGTGCGCTGGCCGCGTTTCTGGTGGTCATGCGGTGGGTGGTGTATCCGGTGTTCTCGCGCACCATCTCGTACGTGAACCGGAACGTCCCGCTCGTTGGCGCGGACCTGTCCCTGATCCTGGTGTTCACGCTGTTGTGCGCCGCGGCCACCGACGCCATCGGCGTGCACGCGGTATTCGGCGCGTTCGTGTTCGGGCTGCTGGTTCGTCAGCTCCCGCGCGTGAAGGCGAGTACGCTCAGCACCATCGAGATCTTCGTGCTCTCCGCGCTGTCGCCGATCTTCTTCGCATTCGTCGGGCTCAAGGTGAACCTGTGGACGCTCTCCGGATGGAAACTGCCGCTCCTTGTGTTAGGCATCGCCGTGGGTGGAAAGATCGTGGGGTGCTACGTGGGCGGCCGGCTCGGCAAGCTCGCGCGTTGGGAGGCGCTCGCCCTGGGGTTCGGCATGAACGCGCGCGGCGCGATGGGCCTGATCGTGGCCCTCATCGGCCTGTCGCTCGGCCTGCTGACGCAGGAGATGTACGCGATCATCGTGCTCGTGGCGGTGATCACCTCGTTCATGGCACCGCTGCTGCTCCGCGCCGTGATGTCGAAGCTTCCGGTCACCGAAGAGGAGCGCCGGCGTCTCGAGCCGGCGGATCGCACGCTGCTGCTCCCAACGGGCGCGCTGCGCATCCTGATCCCGACCGCCGGCGGCGCCAACGCCTCGGCGGCGTTCGCGCTCGCGGCACCGATTGTTCGAGCGCACGATGGAACGCTCACCGCGCTCTACGTCGATTCGAGCCGGACGCACCGGTGGTGGATGTGGTGGCGGAATCCCGCGCGCGCGTCGCTCGCCGGCCGAAACCTGGACACGCATCTCGCGGACGCCGCCGAGCGGTTAGGCGACCAACAGAAGCGGCTCGTGGTGCGGCGTATGCGCTCCGTATCGCCAACCGACGCGATCCTCGACGAAGCCGCTCGTGACTACGACCTGGTGCTCATCGGCGCCGCGCCGCGCCATCTCGTGAGCCGTTCCGCGGTGGGAGACGTGGTGAGCAGACTTCGCGTCCCCGTGGTCATCGTGCGCGGATCCGAATTGCAGGCTCCGCCGCGGTTCCAGCGCGTGATCGTCCCGTTGGATGGAAGCGTGTTCGCCCGGGCCGCGGCCGAGTTCGCATTTCTTTACGCCGCCGCCGCCGGCTCGCAGGTCACGCTGTTTCACGTGATCAATGAGGCGCGCGTGACGACGGGCGCGCTCGCCGCACCCGAGCTTCGGGCGTCGCACGCGATTGCCGAGTTCGAGGCGGAATCGCTGGAGAATCGTATCCGGTCGGATTTCGACGCGCTCGCCGCCACGGCTGGCGTGGTGCCCCGTGTGCGCGTGCTCGCCAGTGGCGATCCGGCGGCGACCATCATCGAGCAGTCGCACATCGGATATTTCGACCTGCTGGTTCTGGGAGCGGAGAACAAGCTACTCGCCCAACCGCTGTTCTTCGGCCAGGGCACCGCCTCGATCGTGGAGCGAGCGGGGTGTACCACGGCGGTCGTCGTGCCGCGCCTCGCGTGACCCTTCCGTTAGGCGGGCGCGGCGGAGGCAGCGCCCGCCGGCAGGCAGGCTCCGGCGGGCCAACCCGCCTCGCCGCCAGATCGACGCGCGGTCCGTTTGGCGAATCTCTGACATATCGGCGCCGGCCTCACCATTGACCTGGCGCCCGGATCTGCACAGCATGTAGAGGGCCGATGGACGCGGCAGCCGGCGCTAACGCGCGCCTCCCCTCCGCTCCCCCCCTTCTCCACCGAGGTCTCGCGATGGTGCCCAATCGCCGCATCCCAGTCCGCCTGATCACTGCGTTCACGGTGGTCGCGGGACTGGCGTTTCTGGGCGGAAGCGCGAAGGCGCGCCAGAACTTGCGCACACGGGGTGGATCGCACCTGTTTGACCAAGTCCGACAACTCGTGGCTGCCGACGCGGTGGATTCAATTTCCGCCGACTCGCTCGACGTCAAGGCGGCTACCGGACTGGTGAACCAGCTCGGCGACCCGTATGCGAGTTTATTTTCGCGCACGGCCATGGCCGGCTTCCTCCGCAACGACATCGGCAACGCATACGGCGGGGTGGGAATCTCGATCGACCGGCAACCCGCGGGCATCGCGGTGGCAGGCGTCTTCCACGGATCGCCGGCCGACCTGGGCGGCGTGCTTCCGGGTGATGAGATCATCGCCGTCGACGGTCGGTCGATAGCCAGCGTGCCCTCGGATCACGTGTCGCAACTTTTGGTGGGTGAGCCAGGGTCGAGTGTGGATGTGACGTTCACGCGCCCCGGTGTCACCGCGCCCATCCGCACGCGCTTGGTGCGCGCCGTGGTTCGTCCGGCTGCAGTGCCATTCTCGATGGTCATGGACGATCACACAGGCTACATCCCCCTTCAGCGTTTCAACGAGACCGCTGACAGCGAGATGGCCACCGCCCTTGTCGGGCTGCGTCGCCAAGGAGCGCGCTCGTTCGTGATCGACCTTCGCGGCAACCCCGGCGGCGACGTGTCGGAGGCGCTGGCGGTGAGCAACTTGTTCCTCCAGCCCGGAACCGAGATCGCGCAGCTCCGACAGCGCGGGCTACCGGCGCAAACGTACCGCGCGCGCATCAAGCCCCTTGCCGCCACCGAACCGGTTGTGTTGCTGGTCGATCACTTCACAGCGTCAGCATCGGAAATCGTGGCGGGCGCACTCCAAGACCACGACCGTGCGGTCATCGTCGGCGAGACGACGTATGGCAAGGGTGTGGTGCAGTCGCTGTTCAGCCTCGAGCACGGCTATGCGCTCAAGTTGACCACGGGCCGCTGGTACACGCCGAGTGGGAGGAGCATTCAGCGAGCACACACGTTCGATGGCGCGACCGTGTCCGACACGCCTGTGGATCCGCTTGCCGACACGCTGAGCGCCGCGCGTCGTCCGGCATTCAAGAGCGATCACGGCCGTATGGTGTATGGCGGCGGCGGTATCGCGCCGGACGTGACCATCGCCGCCGACACGCTCACCAATGCGGAGCGAAAGCTCGCGCGTGCGTTCGCGCCCAAGGCCTCGCAAACGCGGACCGCGTTGTTCGATATCGCGCGGGAGTTGCGGCCGAGCGTGCACGAGGACTTCGTGGTCCTTCCGTCGTGGCGCGATGCGTTTTACCGGAAGCTGCGCGACGGCGGCGTGGACGTCGATCGCGCCACCTTCGATGCCGCTGAGCCATGGGTGAATCACTTGCTCGAGCAGCAGGTGGCGACGCTGGCCTTCGGCGACTCTGGCGCGTTTCGGCGCGCTGCACCGGAAGACGCGCCGCTGCGTCGCGCGCTCACAATGTTGCACCGCGCCTCCACGGAATCACAGCTGTGGAACGTCGCCGAACACCGGGCGAGCAGCGGAATCTGACCCTCCTTGGGGCACTGCGGAGTACGCCGCGTGCATCTGTCGCGGCCTCGCACCCGATGTTATCGTTTGATGTTCACACATAAGGCGAGGAGCCGTCCGGCTCCTCGCACCCACACCGCCGAAAAACCAGTTGTGCGCCGGGCGCCGACGGCCGCCTCCTTACGACGCACGGACCTTACCCCTGCCCTTAAGGCAGAGGAGGACTCTGTGCGTCGTTTGCGTATCACGATCGTGGATCTTACCACCGAGCGCCCCACCCGGGCGCTCTACGCGCGCCTCATGAACGCCAACCTCGCCAGCATCATGCCCCAGGCGGTCGCCGTCTGGTGCCAGGAGGCGGGGCATCACGTTCGGTTCGTCTGCTATACAGGATCCGAATCGTTGGAGCAGGAGGTGCTCGCCGATTCGGATCTCGTATTCGTTGGCGCGTTCACCCAAGCCGCCCACATCGCCTACGCCATCAGCAACGTGCACCGGATGCGCGGCGCAGTCACGGTGTTGGGCGGCCCCCACGCCCGCTGCTACCCGCAAGACGCGACGAAGCACTTCGACTATGTGTTAGGTTTCACCGACCGCGCGATCATCGACCAGGTGCTGCAAGAATGCGCGCCGCACCGTCCGGTGGGCGCGCACCTGAGCGCCGCGCAACAGCCGCTCACCCTGCCCGGTGTCCAGGAACGGTGGCCGTTCATCGAGCCTACGCTGGCCAAGACGCCGCTCATGAAGCTCGTGCCGATGATCGGAAGCCTCGGCTGTCCGTACACCTGCAGCTTCTGCATCGACTCGACCGTCGAGTACCAGCCCATGGGATTCGACCAGATGCGCGATGACCTCCGCTTCCTGCTCGGAAAGGTCAAGCGCCCCCGGGTGGGGTGGCACGACCCCAATTTCGGCGTGCGCTTCGAGGATTACATGGGCGCCATCGAAGATGCTGTTCCGCCTAACCGAATAGATTTCATCGCCGAGAGCAGTCTATCACTTCTCTCGGAGCCGCATCTCGTGCGGCTCGCGCGGAACGGGTTCAAGGGCATCCTGCCCGGCATCGAGTCCTGGTTCGCCCTGGGGAACAAGTCGCGTACCGGACGCGACACGGGGGCGGAGAAGATGCGGCGCGTGTCCGAACACGTGAACATGATCTCGCGCTACATCCCGTACATCCAGACCAACTTCGTGCTCGGACTGGACACCGATGAAGGCCCGGAGCCGTTCGAGCTGACCAAGCAGTTTCTCGATCTCACGCCCGGCGCGTTCCCGGCGTTCTCGCTATTGTCGGCATTCGGACAGGCGGCGCCGATCAATCTGGAGCTGCAGCGACAAGGGCGGGTGCTACCCTTCCCGTTCCATTTCCTGGACGCCAGCCAGGCGATGAACGTCCAGCCCAAGAATTACGCTTGGACGGATTTTTACGATGGGCTGATCGACCTCGAGCGCCACGCGTTCTCGTGGCCGCTGGTGTGGCGGCGCTTCAAGACCAATCGCGGCCCCATCCCGAAGTGGCTCAATGTGGTGCGCGCGCGGTCGTCGGAAATGCACGGCCGGGTACGACATCACGCCGTGGTGCGCGGCCTGCTCGACAGCGATCTCACGGTGCGCCGGTTCTTCAACGGCGACACCAATCGCGTGCCCGATTTCTACATCAACCGCGTCCGGTCCGACCTCGGCCCGCTGTGGTCGTCGCTTCCGGCCGGTGGGCTCGAGCACGATCCGGCCGCGTACCTGAAGGCGGAGCGCCAACACCTCATGCCGCTGCACAAGGGCGTGACAGCGACTGCGCCAGAGGCGGCCGTCGCCCCCGTCTAACGGGCACCGCGCCGCGGCCGGCGGGTTAGGCTACCGTCGGCCGGCGAGTGGTGTCACCCGAATCATCACGACGCCGTGCGGCGGCACGGTGCTCGCGAACGTGGTGCCGAATGTGCCGAGGTCTTCGTGCGACCAGAGATCGCGCACCGTGGCCGAGTCGCCGCGCAGACCGGCGCGCCAGAAATAGGCAGTGATTCGCGCCGCCGCCGCCGACCGGTTGAGCAGCGCGATCGCCCGCGATCCGTCTCGTAACGGCTTCGCCCACACCTGCAGATCGGGCGGCGCTTCCCACACCAGCATGCCCTGCGCGCCAAGTGAATCCTGATCGACCTCGATCACCTCCCGGTTGGTCAGGATCGACCGGGTCGACGCCGTCATGCTGCGCACGTCGTTGCCCGCAATCAACGGCGCCGCCATCATCGCCCAGAGAGCGAAGTGCGCTCGGTATTCGTTGTCGGTCATTCCACCGTTGCCGACTTCGAGCATGTCGGGATCGTTCCACGCCCCGGGTCCGGACACCGTGGCGTGCTGCGCCGATTGGTCCAGGTTGTCGAGCATCGAGTTCCACGTGTCGTCGATGTCATCCGTGGTGCGCCACAAGTTGCCGGTGCGCGGCGCCCAATCCCAGGGCTGGTTGGAGCCCCACTCGCAAATGCTCAACACGATTGGACGCCCGGCATGCGCGAGGGCATCGCGAAACTTGGCGTATTGCGTAGGCGCATCCAGCCCCTTCGCGTAGCACCAGTCTTCTTTCACGTAGTCCACGCCCCACTGCGCGAACGTGTGCGCGTCCTGCTCCTCATGTCCAAACGTGCCGGGCCGCCC
>JANWIF010000057.1 GCA_025450035.1 Gemmatimonadaceae bacterium | reverse complement strand
TCCGGCGACGATCTGCAGGAACCCGAAGTCGCCGAGGTACGAGAAGGTCGGGGCGCCAATGAACGTGAGCGCGCTCGTCTCGGTGGCGACGACGGAGAACAGCACCACCCACCAGGCGATGGTGCGATCGGCAACGAAGTAATCTTTGGAGTCTCGCTGCCGGCGGCCGACGAACATGCCTAACGCCGTCGTGCCAGCGAGATAGGCGACGAGGACGATGAGGTCGAGCCAGGTGAGGTGGCCGGTCACTCGAAAAGAGAAAAGGGAAGCGGGAAGGGGGATACGGAGAGGAAGAACATCAATCTCGGTGGCTCAAGGTTCCAGTGCACTGGTACCGGACGCAAGAGACACGTGACGTTGTTCCCACCCGCTCCTCCCCCTTCAGGCTTCCCTTTTCCTGCCGTCGTGCAACGCCGCTATGCAGTAAATGAGCTGCCGCAGCCGCAACCGCCGGTCGAGTTGGGATTGCTGAAGGTGAAACCCGACCCCTGCATGGACGAGACGTAGTCGATTGTCACGCCATTCAGGTACTGTGCCGAGAACGGGTCCACGAAGACCTTGAATCCTTCGTTTTCAACGACCAGGTCGTCTTCCGCGCCCTGCTCTTCGATGAGCAGACCGTAGCGGAAGCCGCTGCAGCCGCCGGGCTGAACGCTCACCCGGAGTCCGCCCCGCTCGCTGGACACGCCTTCTTGCACCATGAAGCGCTTGACCTCGACGGACGCGCCTGGAGTGATAGTGACCGTGACCGCAGGTTGCTGAGTGGTGCTCATCGCTCCCTCTGTGTTTGGTGGCGGGAATCACACCCGCTTTCCTGTACTATATGTCTGTGGAACTGACGATTCAATAGACCAGCGGGGCAACGATCAGACGTCGGTTGCGGCAGCCGGCCAGGGCGCGGTTCGCGCGTCGGGGGGGGGGATCGGGACGGGCTCCTGGTCCTCCGATCGGAACGATCGTGCGATCCAGAGGAACGCCGCGAGCGCGACCGCGCACAAGACGAGTCCCTCTCCCATGTACCCGAAAATGATCTTTCCTGTTCCGAACAGTGTGCCGTACACCGCCACGATTCCGGCGATCCAGTTGGTCCACGCCGACTTCCCCCCCGGAATCGATTCGGTACCCACACCCAACCTGCGCGACACGCGTGCCCAACCTGGTCCGCCTGGCCGCACGCGTCTATAGAACGACTCGAGCATGGAATCCGGTTCCGGGGCGGTGAGGAACGTGACTGCCACCCAGACCACGGTTGTGATGGCCACGGTGATGACCATCACCCACGCGTCGGCGTTGGGACCACCTTCCCGCACCACCTGGGGCACGCCAAAGTCGGCGCGTGTGAGTCCGATCGCGTGCAACATGCGGCCGGCGTAGCCGAGCACGACGATGGCGACGACGAAGGACGTGATCATCGCGCTGATCTCGGACCACGCGTTGATACGCCACCAATACCACCGCAGGATGAGGACGAGGCCGGTCCCCGCGCCTAACGCAAGAAGCAGCCGCCAGGCTTGCTCTACCGACGAAAGCTGCCACGTCACGACGATCGAGCCCATGAACAGAAAGATCGTCGCCCACCGCGACACGTTGACATAGTGCTTGTCCCCGGCATCGCGATTGATGAATCGCTTGTAGAAATCGTTGACGAGATACGACGCGCCCCAGTTGAGCTGGGTGCCGATGGTGGACATGTACGCGGCGGCGAAGCCGGCGAGCATGAAGCCGCGCCAGCCCGTGGGGAGAAGGTCCACGAATGCGTGGACGTAGCCCGATTCTTTGTCCTGCAGCGTGGGATAAAGGATGATGGTACAGAGGCCGGTGATCACCCATGGCCACGGCCGCACGGCGTAGTGCATCACCTGGAAGAACAACGTGGCGAGCACACCGTCGCGCTCTGTGCGCGCGGAGAAGATGCGTTGGGCGATGTAGCCCCCTCCGCCCGGCTCGGCGCCGGGGTACCAGGCGGCCCACCATTGCATGAACAGGAAGACGCCGAGGGAGAGCAACGGCATCCATGCGTAGGCGGTGATCGAACCGTGTTGGACGGAGACGGGGAGCACGGACAGCGCTGCGGTCTCGCTGCCAAAATGCGCCGCCACCCCGCGTTTGAGCGCATCCATACCGCCCACGGCGCGGACGGAGAACACCGCGAGCACAATCACGGCGGTCATCTTGATGACGAACTGAATGAGGTCGGTCCACAGCACCGCCCACAGGCCGGCGGCCACGGAGTACAGCATGGTTACGCCAAAGCAGATGGCCACGGCGATGTATGGATTCACGCCGAGCGAGATCGTGAGAATCTTGATCATCGCGCGCGTCACCCATCCCAGAATGATGAGGTTCATCGGGATGGCCAGGTACAGCGCACGGAAGCCCCGCAGCACGGCGGCCGGACGTCCGCTGTAGCGGATCTCGGCGAACTCGACGTCCGTCATCACCCGCGCGCGCCGCCACAGCCGGGCGAAGAAAAACACCGTGAGCATGCCGCTCATCAGCATGTTCCACCAGAGCCAGTTCCCCGCGACGCCGTTCGCCACCACGAGCCCGGTCACGACTAACGGAGTATCGGCAGCGAACGTCGCGGCCACCATCGATGTCCCCGCGAGCCACCACGGCACGTCGCGGCCGGAGAGGAAGTACTCGTTGAGACTCGCGCCTCCCTTCTTCGTGAAGTAGAAGCCGATGAGGGAGGAGATCGCGAAATAGGCGACGACGAGCGACCAGTCGAACGGGGTCAGCTTCATGGGGCGGTTCCGGTACCTGCGGCGGGCGCCGCACGGCCGGCATCGACAACGGTGATGACGGCATCGGCGAGCGCGACGCGTACGGGGCCGAGTCGCGGGTTGTCGCGCGTGGGATCGACGCGATTGCTCAGCAGGATGACGAAGAGATCGCGGGCGGGGTCAATCCAGATCGACGTCCCGGTGAATCCGGTGTGGCCGAAGGCGCGGTTCGACATGAGGTGGCCGGCGGAGTTGGTGCCATCGGGCACCTCCCACCCGAGCGCGCGGTTGGAGAGCGCGGAGTCCTGCACGCGCGTGAACGTGTCGACCGCGGCGGCGCTCACGATGCGTACCGTGCCTAACCGGCCGTCGTTCAGGTACATCCGCGCGAACCGGGCCAGGTCGCGCGCGCTGCTGAAGAGGCCTGCGTGCCCCGACACGCCGCCCAGAAAATACGCGTTCTCGTCGTGCACCTCCCCGTGCACCAGCCGCCCGCGCCAGGGATCGCGCTCGGTGGGCGCGATGCGCGACAGCAATCGATGCGGCGGGCGGAACATGGTGGAGCTCATGCCGAGCGGCGCGAACACGTGTCGATGCAGGTACGCGTCCAGCGGTTGGCCTGACACGCGTTCGACGATCTTGCCGAGCAGCATGGCGCCCAGATCGCTGTACACCATGCGTACGCCGGGAAGTGTGTCGAGCGGCGTGGAGTACACGAGTGCGATCGCGGCCGCCGGGCTCGCGGCCTCCTTGTACAGTGGACGCCAGGCGGGCATGCCGGAGCTATGCGTGAGCAAGTGGCGAACGGTGACGAGCTTCTTGTGCGGGCCGACGAACTCCGGGAGGTAGCGTTGGACCGGAGCATCGAGATCGATACGATGCGCACCCCACAGCTGCATGAGCGCCGTTGTAGTGCCAATGACCTTGGTGAGCGATGCCAAGTCCCACATCGTGTTCTCGTTGACGCGCGGGGTCGGTGCCCAGTCGAGATGTCCAACGGCGATGCTGGCGAGGATGCCGTGGCTGGTCCCGATCACGGCAATCGCACCAGGGTACGCGCGATTGGCGAGCCCGCGCTCGAGCACCTCGCGCACGGAATCGCGAATGTTCGCGGCCGACGCGCTGTCGGCGAGATGCGGCGACTGCGCGCGCCCGATCGATGGTGTCGCGACGGCCGCGAGGGCCGCGACCAGCACGCACGCGGCGCGGCGCGTCCAACGGTCGCGCGGGACGAAAGGGTGCGGTGTATCTTGAACCGACTCGTTCTGGGAGAGCGCCGGCCGATGCATCGTTATGCGCGGGAAAGTTGGGTGGGAGCCATAGCCATCGCACTCGCGTGCGCAGGAGGTCTCGCGGGAGGAAGGAGCGGAGAAAGGCAGGCGGCCCCTCACCACGCGCGGGTAATGCCGGGCATTACCGTGTTGCTGCGCGACAGCCTGTCGTTGCTCGCGGGAAAGCGCATCGGACTCCTGACGAATCAGTCGGGGATCGACGAGCATGGGACGAGCGACATCGACCTCGTCTATCGCTTACGCACGAGGAGCGGGAACGATACCAATCCCCCGCAACTCGTGGCGCTGTTATCGCCCGAACACGGCATTCGCGGCACCGAAGATCGCACCAATCTGGCGAATGGACGCGACTCGCGCACGGGGCTCCCGATTTATTCGCTGTACGGCGCGACCGCCCTCGCGCCGCCGGATAGTCTGATGCAGCGGCTGGACGTCCTCATCGTCGACCTGCAGGACCTCGGTGCGCGGCCTTGGACATATGTCGCGTCGATGGTGTACGCGATGCGAAGCGCCGGCGAGCATCACGTGGCCGTGATCATCCCCGACCGTCCCAATCCGATCACCGGCGACCACGTGGAGGGGCCGGTGCTCGATAGCGCAATCGCGTATGCCGGGACCAACACGGCGGCGCGGCCCGCGCGCCCCACGGCACTGTATCCTATTCCCATGCGGCACGGCCTCACCATGGGAGAGCTGGCGCGCTATTACAACGACGTGCTCGATCTCCATGCCGATCTGCACGTGATTCCCATGACCGGCTGGCGACGGTCGATGTGGTTCGATGAAACCGGGCTGCCGTGGGTGAAGCCGTCGCCCAACATGCCGTCGCTCACCAGCGCGACGCTCTATCCCGGCCTGGTGTGGATCGAGTCAACGAACCTCTCGGTGGGTCGCGGGACGCCTGACGCGTTTCAGCAGGTGGGCGCGCCGTGGCTCGATGCACGGCGCGTGGTAGATCTGTTGAACGCGCGAATGCTTGCCGGCGTTCACTTCGAGGTGAATCGCTTCACGCCGCTTCGTCCTACGGATCAGAAATACGGCGGGCGGTCGATTCCCGGGATCAGGATCGTGGTCACCGATCGCGATCAGATTCAGACGTCGCGGCTTGGAGCGGCGATCATCTGGGCGGTAGGTCGTGTGAACGGGGATTCGCTGCGCATCCGGCCGGAGTCGTTCAACTTGCTATTCGGCGTGCCGGCGGCGCGGGCGGCGTTGCTCGGGGGCGCGGATCCTGACAGCATCATCGATGCATCGATGCCGGCCACTGCGCGGTTTCAAGAGCACACGCGCTCGTATCTGATGTACCAATGAGCGAGGGCTGGCGCGGACCTCGCGTGCGCCCGATTGCCCAGCAGCAGTGGCCTCCATTGTGCAGACCCGGGGTTGTGCGATATTCTCACGTCGTCGCGCGTCCATGCACGCGCACCATCAACGATGCGTGCGTCCTCCGAGTGGAGATCGGCAATGTCGAAAGTTCTGATTACGCTACTGCTGGGCGTCGCGCTGGTTGGTTGCCACCGCGGCGTAAAGGTCAACAGCGCGCCGGCGCCGGCGACGGCAGTGAAGGCGGTTACATTCCGGGTGACGAACAATCTTGCGCAACCAGTGAACGTGTACGTGACCAGTGGCGGCACCGACATTCTTGCGGGGCAGGTGGCGGCGAACAGCACGCACGCGTTGAGCGTGCCCGGGGTGGGGGAGGGAACGACGGTGTCGCTCACGGCGCACACAGTGGACGGTACGCACACCTACACGCGCGACGACGTGACGTTGACGAAGTCGTACACCTGGCAGGTTCCCTAAGCGCGGGTTGCTCGGCGCTTTACAGGCGGCTAACTTTCCGGGCCGGAGCGATTCTCCGGCCCGTCGTGCATTCAGGGCTGGGTGAAGGCGTACGGCGTTCGGCGCTCCCCGTACAGCGTGTGGCCGCATGAGATTGCTGCCCAATTGGCTGAAACGTGGGTACCTCGGCCTCATCAGCCCGGTAGCCGAATGGCTGGTGCGCCGTGGTGTGCAGCCGAACACAATCACCACGATTGGCACGCTGTGTTCGGTGACGGGAGGAATCATTTATGGTACCGGGCACATCCGGACCGGCGGATGGTTTCTGGGCTTGACGGCGCTGTTCGACGTGCTGGACGGAATGGTGGCGCGGCGCACCAACCGCAGCTCGGCGTTCGGCGCTTTCTACGATTCGACGCTCGACCGGGTAGCTGACGGGTTCGTCATGGGGGGGCTGGCGGTATTTTTCGCTACGCGGCCGGGGTGGATCGGCACGACGATGGTGGTTGTGTGCATTCTGGGATTGATCGGGACATTCGTGACGTCGTACACGCGGGCGCGCGCCGAAGCGCTGGGCGTGGATGCAAAAGTCGGCGTGTTGCAGCGGCCGGAGCGTGTCGTGCTGCTCTCGGCACCGCAGGCGTTTTTCGGGCTCGCGTTGGGCGGGTTCGTTCTCATTGCAATCATCGTACTCTTGACCGTCACCGCGTGGATCACCGCCGCACAGCGTATTGCCGCCGTTCATCGGGCGGTGCGCCGCGAGCAGGTTGGTCCCGCTCGCGCGATGGGTGAGCCAACGACGTCGGTGGTGCGACGCAGCACCATTGCCTCGCCTCCCTCCCCGCGCGCCATCGCCAAAGGAGAATAGTTCGTGCAGGGTTCCTCAGCGGCCGGGAGCCGGCCCGCCCCGCGACCGGCGTCTGGTCGCCTTGGTGTGCTCACGCCCGGCCTTGGTGCCGTCGCCACTACGTTCATGGCCGGCACGGAGAGTGTGCGGCGCGGCTTGAACAAGCCAATTGGCTCCCTTACACAGATGGCCACAATCCGGTTGGGCAAGCGCACGGACAATCGCGCCCCGCTCATCCGCGACTTCTTGCCGCTGGCTCGGCTCGACGACCTCGTGTTCGGCGCCTGGGATCCGATTCCCGACGATGCGCTCACGGCGGCGCGCAAAGCGGGGGTGCTCGAGGAGCGCGACATTGCACCGGTTGCCGAGTTCCTGAGTGGCATAGCTCCGATGCCCGCGGTGTTCGACAACAAGTACGTCACGCGAATCCACGGGACCAACGTCAAGCAAGGGAAGACCAAGCGCGACCTGGCGGAGCAGTTGAGACAGGACATGCGCGACTTCAAGAGCAAGCACAAGCTGGACCGTTTGGTGATCGTGTGGTGCGGGTCCACGGAGATCTACATTAAGGCCGGTCCGGCGCACGCCACCATCGAGCAGTTCGAGAAGGCGATGGAACGGAACGACGAGGCCATTTCGCCGGCGATGCTCTACGCGTGGGCAGCAATCATGGAAGGAGTGCCGTACGCGAACGGCGCGCCTAACCTGGCGGTGGATACGCCGGCGCTCATGCAACTGGCCAACGATCGCGGGGTGCCGATCTCGGGTAAGGATTTCAAGACCGGACAGACCTGGATGAAGACGGTCATCGCGCCGGGCCTCAAGGCGCGCATGCTCGGCTTGGTCGGCTGGTACTCCACGAACATTCTGGGCAACCGCGACGGCGAGGTGCTGGACGATCCGCAGTCATTCAAGACGAAGGAAGAGTCCAAGCTGAGCGTCTTGCATTCTATCTTGCAGCCCGAACAGTACCCGGATCTGTACAAGGATTTCTCGCACGTGGTGCGGATCAACTACTATCCGCCGCGGGGCGACAACAAGGAAGGGTGGGACAACATCGACATCAAGGGGTGGTTGGGCTACCCCATGCAGATCAAGGTGAACTTCCTGTGTCGCGACTCCATTCTCGCGGCGCCGATCGTGCTCGACCTGGCGCTGCTCATGGACTTTGGGCATCGGGCCGGGCTCAAGGGCATCCAAGAGTGGCTCTCATTCTACTTCAAGAGTCCAATGGCGGCGCCGGGCCTACAGCCCGAGCACGATCTGTTCATTCAACAGACGAAGCTCAAGAACACGATGCGGCATCTGATGGGCGAGGAGCAGATCACGCACCTCGGGATGGAGTACTACGCGTCGTGATGCTCTCGGCGCGCACCCTGGTGATCGCGCTGGCGGCGCTCGTGGTCGCGGCATGCGGGCCCGGCAACAGGTCGTCGGACTACCGGGCGTTCACGCAACACTATGCGTTCCGCATCTCCAGTGAGCCGCTGCCACCCATGGCGCGGGAGAAGGTGCGCTACAAGGTGGTGGTAAGGGACAAGGACACCAATCAACCCCTGCAGGGCGGCGAGGGCATCCTGTACGCCGAGAGTCACGACGGTGTGAAGACCTGGGACAGCTTCACCGCCGGCCCGGAACTGGGTACGTACTACGCGAATCTGAATTTTCTCACCGCCGGCGACTGGGCGATGGGGTTGCGGTTCCGCCGCGATTCCGCCGTGCAATTGGAGCAGGCGGACTGGATGCAGGAAGTTTCGGCCGACACTTCGAAAATTCCCTGAGCCATCATGCGCCACTTTCACCGGACGCACATTCCGCCCGCCGACGTGTTGGCTTTGGCGGATGAATTCTTCGCCGCGCTCGACCTAACGCGCGGCGCCGTGCAGGAGCGCGCCCGGACGTATACCGGAGCGTTAGGCACGCTGACCCTCAAGGCTCGCGCCGAAGGCGGACATTACACGTTCATCGAAGCCGAGACCGACCAGCCGGGCGAAAGCCGGTTGGACCGCAACGTGAAGCGATACTTCGTGAAGGTGCACCGGGCCGCGGACCCGACCCACCGCCTCGAGGCGGCGTACTGATGGCCTCCCGCACCTCGTCCCGCGGACGCACGCCGCGCCGCAATCGATCGACCGGGGGTTCGCCTAACGCAATGGGCGTGCCGGCGCTCGATCGAGAGCGGAAGCTGGAGCTGTATTACTATATGCGCCTCACACGATCGCTCGAGGAGCGATTGGTGAATCTGTACCGGCAGACGAAGGTCGTTGGCGGACTCTTTCGGTCGCTGGGACAGGAAGCCGATTCCGTGGGGAGCGCCTACGCCCTCGACCGGACGAAAGGCGACTTCCTGTCGCCGCTGATTCGCAATCTGGGCGCGATGCTCGTGCAGGGCGCCACGCCGCTCGAGATCCTGCGCCAGTATATGGCCAAGGGCGATTCCCCCACACGCGGCCGCGAGCTCAACATTCACTTCGGCGATTTGCAGCGCGGGTTCGTTGGGCAGATCTCGCACCTGGGCGACCTGGTGCCGGTGATGGCGGGGATCACGCTCAGCTTCAAGATGCGGGGCGAGGATCGCGTGGGCCTGGTATACGTGGGCGATGGCGCGACGTCCACGGGCGCCTTTCACGAAGGGATCAACTTTGCCGCGGTGCAACGGTGTCCGTTGGTGGTCATTGTCGAGAACAACGGCTACGCGTATTCCACGCCCCTCAGCAAACAGACCGCGGCCGCGTCATTCCGCGACAAGGCGCTGGCGTACGGCATTCCGGGCGAGCAGGCGGACGGCAATGACGTGCTCGCGACGTACGAGG
>JANWIF010000056.1 GCA_025450035.1 Gemmatimonadaceae bacterium | reverse complement strand
GTCTTGTGTTCGTCCTACCCTCGCCGTGCCGTCTCGTGCAGCGCGAGCGCGGCCGCCGACTCCGGCTCGCTGAGCACGATCGGCACCCCCGCATCGCCCCCCGACCGCACCGGCGGATAGAGCGGAATCTCGCCTAACAATGGAACCCCCAGCTCATCCGCCAACGACCGCCCTCCCCCGGATCCGAACGGCGGCGTCCGCTCTCCGCACCCCGCGCACTCGAGCCAACTCATGTTCTCCACGATGCCTAACACTGGAACGTTCACGCGCTGGAACATGCGCGCGCCGCGCAACGCATCGCCCGTCGCCACCGGCTGTGGAGTCGTCACGATCACCGCCCCGTGCACGTGCGTCGCCTGCACCAGCGACAGCTGCGCGTCGCCCGTACCGGGCGGCATGTCCACGAGGAAATAGTCAAGCTCACCCCAATCGACGTCCCGCAGGAACTGGGTGATGATCTTCATCACGATCGGACCGCGCCAGATCGCCGGTTGGTCGCGCTCGACCAGAAACCCGAGACTCATCAGCTTCACGCCGTGCGCCTGCAGCGGTTTGATCCGGTCGCCGACCACCGGCGGCGCTTCATCAATTCCCATCATCCGCGGGATGTTGGGCCCGTAAATGTCGGCATCCATGAGTCCCACTCGAGCGCCGTCGCGGGCCAGCGCCACCGCAAAGTTGGTCGCGACGGTTGTTTTGCCCACTCCACCCTTCCCGCTCGAGATTGCGAGCACGCGTCCAAGATTGGGATACTCGACCGGGGTCGGGGCCGGCACCGCCGCGCGCCGCGACTGCGGCTCCTGCCCCATCACCGGCAACGTGCGTCCGGTCGGCGCGGCGGTAGGCGGCGGCGGGGCAGGCGTCTGCGGCCTCGCGCCCTCCACCGGCCGCCGCGCTTGCGAGGGATCCTTCACGTCCACTCGCACATCGGTTACACCCTCGACCGATTCGATCGCCTGACGGACCGCGCGCACCAGGGAGGCGGGATCCTGTGCCGCAAGCAAAATCACGAGCCGAACGTGGCCGTCCACAGACAAGCCCACGTCGCGGATCATTTCCGACGATATGACATCCATTCCGGTTCGCGGATTCACCACGGCGCGCAACGCGGCCGCGATGCGCCCTTGAAGTGGTCCGGACTCAGCCATGCATTTAGTCTCCCAGAATTTCAGATCGCGCGCACGGCGTTGATCTCGGGCACCTGCATCCGCAAATGCGCTTCGATCCCTTGCCGCAGCATGCCGGCATCCATGTCGCAGTCAGGGCAGTCCCCCTGAATACGCAACAGCACGACGCCGGTCGCGCCGTCGAACCCCACCAGCTCGATACCGACAGCCTCGAATCGCAGGAGCGGACGCATATCGGTCAATGCCTGACGGATGCGGCGCTCGACCGCAGCCTCGTCGTGCGGTGCGCGTTTCCACAAGCTCATGATGATGCAACCTACGAGGACGCAGGGTCCGCTGCCAAGTCTCTAGCCGCTGGAGTGATTCACGAAAGCTCTCGCCGCCTGCACCACGCGCTCCCGCACGTCATCGAGCGTGCCCACGATGAGCGCGCCCGCCGCGCGCGCATGGCCGCCACCACCGAACTGACGCGCAAACTGGTTCACGTCCACCTCTCCAGTGCTGCGGAACGACGTCTTCACCTGCCCATGGCCGAGGTCGCGAAAGAAGATCCCCATACGCGTGCCGGCGATGCTCCGCGGGTACTCGGAAATGCCGTCGAGCTCCTCCGAACGCACATGGTGTCGTTCTAACGCCCCCGCGGTGAGCGCCACCCAGGCCAGTCCGTACTCACTGTCCACTGACAACGATTCCAACGCCTCGCGCACGACCTGCAGTCTCCCCACCGATACCGACGCATAAATGCGGCGGTACATCTCTTCCGGATCGACGCCGGCTGCCAACAGCTGGCCGGCCACCGCGTGACATCGCGGCGACGTATTGCTGAACCGAAATCCGCCCGTGTCCGTGAGTATTGCGGTGTACAGCGCCCGCGCAATCTCTGGCGTGATCTCAAAGCCGAGCACGCGCGCAAGATCGAAGACCAACTCGCCCGTAGCGCAGGCCGTGGTGTCCGCAAGCACGAGGCCGCCCGCAGGCTCATCCCCCGGCACATGATGATCGATGACAATGCGTGGTACGCGCAGGGCTCGAACGGTCTCCGCCAGCCCTCCCAGACGGCGCACGTCGTTGATGTCCAGTACCACCAGCAGGTCCACCCCGTCGAGGGCGCGCGCGCCAACCGCGGTGCGATCGTCCACGCCGTCGAGGAGGAAATTGAACATCGCTGGCCAAGGCGTGGGATTCACGATGTGCACGGCGAGACCACGCTGCATGAGCATCCGCGCCAGCGCGGCTTCCGAGCCGCAGCCATCGCCGTCCGCGTTGATGTGCGTCGACAGCGCGGTCACGCGCCCCGGTCCCAGTTCGGCCGAAATGCGTTCGATCGCGGCGCGTCTGGACGGCGCGATGGCGAGTAGATCGGGTACCAAAGGCGTCATGCGGTCCCAGAAAACGGAAGCGGCGCCCGGATCGGGCGCCGCACAAAAAGATAACAACTGCGGTATCAGTCGGCGCCGGACGCCCCCTTCTCTTGCGCTTCCCTCTGCACGAGCGAATGCTGGCGACCGTACGTGAAATATATCACGAGCCCGATGATGAGCCATACAAGGAGACGGATCCACGTCTCGAGCGGCAGCCCCAGCATGAGCAGCAGGCACCCGACGACCCCCAAGATGGGCACCACGGGGACGAACGGCGTGCGGAACGGCCGATTGACCTCCGGCCGCGTGCGTCGCATCACGATCACGCCGAGGCAGACGATCACGAACGCCAACAATGTCCCGATCGACACCAACTCGGCAAGTTGGTCGATTGGCAGCATGCCGGCGAGCACCGCCGCCACCAGTCCCGTGACGATCGTCGTCACGTAAGGCGTCCGGAACCGCGGATGCACCTTACCGAACACTGACGGCAGCAATCCGTCGCGTGCCATGGAGAAGAAGATGCGGGGCTGACCCAACAGCATGACCAGTACTACCGAAGCCAGCCCAAGGATCGCGCCGATGTTTACGATCGGACCCATCCAAGCAAGACCAGGACCCGCCTTCGAGATCGCGACGAACACGGGATGCGGAACGTTCAACTCGGTGTAGTTTGCAAGTCCGGTGATCACCAGCGCCATCAAGATGTAGAGCACGGTGCAGATGGCGAGTGATCCGAGAATACCAATCGGCATGTCCTTCTGCGGATTCTTTGCTTCCTGCGCGGCCGTAGACACCGCATCGAATCCGATGTACGCGAAGAACAACACGCCCGCTGCACGAACGATTCCGCTCCAACCAAAATGCCCGAACGTCCCGGTATTCTTCGGAATGAACGGATGCCAATTCGCAGTCTTCACGAACATGAACCCGAAGCCAATCACGAGGAAGACGATCGCCACCTTGATGAACACAATCACGTTGTTGAACCGCGCGGACTCCTTGATGCCGATCACCAGCAGTGTGCTCATCAACAGCACCAGCACGATCGCCGGCAGATTCACTACGGAGCCCGTCGGCACAAGATGATACGACCCGTGGAGTTGGAACGGCGCCGTGGTGTACTTGTCAGAGATGTTCCAGCCGAGCTCGCGCATGAAGGCCGTGAAGTAACCCGACCAACCCACCGCCACCGTCGCGGCACCAAAGAGATACTCGAGAATCAGATCCCAGCCGATGATCCACGCCACCAACTCGCCAAGCGTCGCGTAGCCATACGTATACGCGCTGCCGGCAATAGGGATCATCGACGCGAACTCGGCGTAGCAGAGACCCGCGAACAGGCACCCGATTCCGGCGAGGATGAACGAGTATACGATCGCCGGTCCGGCATACTGCGCCGCCGCCGTACCGGTCAGAACGAAGATCCCCGCACCGATAATCGCACCGATGCCGAGGGTCGTCAGGTTCGTGGCGCTGAGCGCCCGCTTCAATGTGTTTGATCCCTCGGCGCCGGCCTCGTCCATGAGCGCGGTGAGGCTCTTCGTCGCGAATAAGCTCATTCGGTTCTCCGTTTACGAACTGGGGTCAGGCACCAGACACGACGCGCCGGATGGGCGTCAGGCAGGTATTCCATAGGTGAGCGGAGCTACGTTCTGGGCCCGCTCTCCTGTTGTCAAGGGACGATTTCGAGCGGGCGAGCGCCAGCGTCGTGCGTACTACAACGAATAGTTGGGGGCCTCGCGCGTGATCGTGACATCGTGAGGGTGCGATTCGCGCAGCCCAGCGGTCGTGATTCGAACGAATTCTGTGTTCGTTCGCAATTCCTCGATCGACGCGCACCCCACATAGCCCATGCCGCTGCGTAACCCACCAACCATCTGGTAGATCACATCCCCCACCGGTCCCTTGTACGGCACCCGCCCCTCGATACCTTCGGGAACGAGCTTCTGCACCGACATCTCCCCTTCCTGGAAGTACCGGTCGGCACTGCCATCCTGCATCGCCGACAAGCTGCCCATCCCGCGGATCATCTTGAACCGGCGTCCCTCGAGCAGGAACGACTCCCCGGGACTCTCTTCGGTACCGGCGAGCATCGATCCCATCATCACGCACGAAGCGCCCGCGGCGAGCGCCTTCACGATGTCGCCCGAATACTTGATGCCTCCATCGGCGATCACCGGTACATCTCCTGCGCCTGCCACCGCGTCGAAGACCGCGGTGAGCTGCGGCACACCGACACCGGTGACCACACGCGTCGTACAGATCGAACCCGGCCCAACGCCCACTTTCACCGCGTCGACCCCGCATGCTACCAACGCGGCGGCACCTTCGCGCGTCGCGATGTTGCCTGCCACCAGCTGCACGTCGGGAAACATCTCCCGCACCGTTGCCGTAGCGCGCAATACGCCGTCGGAGTGTCCGTGCGCGGTGTCAATGACTAACGCGTCCACGCCGGCAGCGATCAGCGCCGTGGCGCGTTCGTGAAAATCACCGGCTGCTCCGATGGCCGCCGCGACGCGCAATCGCCCGTGCTGATCCTTGTTCGCCATCGGATACTGCCGTCGCTTGTGGATGTCCTTCACGGTGATCAGCCCGCGCAGTTTCCGATGCTCATCCACCACCGGCAGCTTCTCGATGCGGTGCCGCCCGAGGATGCGCTCTGCTTCTTCCAGCGTCGTGCCCACCGGCGCCGTCACCAGATCTTCCTTGGTCATCGCATCGTTGAGCGGCCGGTCCAGGTTTCGCTCGAACTGCAAGTCGCGGTTCGTGATGATCCCCACCAGTCGCCCCTCGCGATCAACGATCGGGACACCGGAAATCTTGAACCGCATCATCAACGCGTTCGCCTCACGAAGCGTCGCCTCGGGGGCCAGCGTGATGGGGTTCAAAATCATTCCGCTCTCGGAGCGCTTCACCCGGTCCACCTCCGCTGCCTGTCGGTCGATGGACATGTTCTTGTGGATCACGCCAATTCCACCGGCACGCGCCATCGCAATCGCCATCTCCGATTCGGTAACGGTATCCATCGCCGCCGATACCAGAGGCAAGTTGAGCGGAATGCCGGTGGTGAACCGAGAGGCGGTGCTAACGTCCTTGGGATGTGTCAGCGCGTGGCGGGGAACGAGCAAGACGTCGTCGAACGTGAGAGCGCTCTCGGCGCGCACGCGGACTGCGGTTTCCTGCGCGAGCGGTTCGCCAATGCGCGACGGCCCGCCCTCCACAGGTGTGGATAGGGCGGGCCGGTGCGTTGAGGCGCGTGTCGTGGTAGCCATAGCCAAAGTTACGGTAGGCAGGGGATGCCGGCAAGCGAGCCGCGTGCCTTCCGCACCCTACGCTCTCTTTCGCTTCAGCTGGCGCCGCAACCGAACGCGCGTGCTGAATGGAAGAAAGAACGCCGCCGCCATCAACACCGCCTCGAGACTCGCGGGCGTCAAGTCACGCGGATCGCCATCCCAATGGTCGGCAATCACGTCTGGGTCCGCGTGGGAAATGAGCCGGTCGAGCGACAGCATCACGACGTAGATGTCGTCTACCTGCCCAATGAACGGAATGAAGTCAGGAATCAGGTCGAAGGGCATCACCACGTAGGCTAACGCGCCGGCAACGAGCAGCTTGTCGACCACAGACACGCGGTGGTCGGACAGCAGTCCCACGAAGAGCCGGATATACGTCGGGATCTTTCGAATCGCGCCCAGCACCCTGCGCTTCGCGCCGTTACGTGGAGCGCGCGCGACGGGCTGCTCGTCGTGGGGATCGGACCAGCTCTCTCGCCCGCGGCGCTCTCGTGCGACACGCAGCCTCATTCTTCTGTTCCCTTCGCCGGATCGTCACCGATTCGAGAGTCGACGTCACTCGGCGCCGGCGCCGAAGGCGGTGCGGCGGCCGACTCGGGACCGCCGTCGACTCGGTCCGCCGGTGTGCCCGCTCGGGTCGCTGTACGGGCTGCGGCCTCCATCACATCGCTAGCCACCGACTTCCCTGCCGCCGCCACGCCGGACAATACTCCCATTGCCTTGTTCAACAGCCCCATCGTCTCAGCGATGCCCGTGGCAGACACGCGCCCCGCGCGCAGACTATCCTCCACACCTTCCGCAAACCGCTGAAACACGTTCGGCGTCCGCGCGGTCTTTTCGGCGTACCGCGATTCCAGGAACTCGAGATAGTCGAGCACCTGATAGCCCCGCTCATCGGGCAGCGTCTCCAGCTTTCGCACGATGCGATCCCGCAAGGATTCGTTCATCTCGATTGTGGCAAGGACCGCATCAGCCATGCCAGCGAACGCGGCGGCCGCGCGCGTCGATATGCACGTAAGGATGGCTGTATCGGCGGCTGGTGTACACTCCCAGTCCACCCACCAAGTCGGGGTACGCCGCTTCGACCGAATCCACCGCCGCTGCAACCATGCGTGCGTCGTGGGCGGTCATGCGGCCGCTTCCATCCGCGTCGATCGACACATCCACCGCGTCGCCGTATTGGTGGCGGCTGTCGGGAGCGGCTCGCAGCACGTGACGATTGTGCGCCGGCGTGCGGAATCCCGAGTGAACATCCACTTCCATCCCCGGGTCGCGGCCCGCCAATGCGCGAGACACGCGCTCCAGAACAAGTTCGAGCTTGTCGAGCACCCTCGGGTCTACGGCGGCGAATCGCGGCCAGGAGGCCTGGCCGTCGTGCGAGAGAAAGTCGCCCAGGCGCACGTGCGTTGTAATGCGTAGATCTGCCTCATCGGGCATCACTTTCACGAACCCTTCGGGACGATCGGTGCTGTCGGCGCGATATCGCTCGGAGCGATAGGTCCCGATGCGGTAGCCATCCATCACCGCGCCGTGCTTGTCGTCGAACGGCACCAGAACCGCCAGCGACAGGCCGTCTACAACGTGTCGCTCGGTACCGTGGACCAATGCGAGCCGATAGAATCCCGGTGCCTCTGGTGCGACGACCGTGTCCCCGGTAAGTATGCGGACGCTGTCGGACATGAGCGAGTCGCTGATCCGCTCCCACGCGTAGCGGAGCGACAGGGTGTCGTGGGGAAGCACGAGCGGGTAGTCGACGCGTTCACCGGGCAGCGCAAAGGCCAGCTTGAGCGCGCCACTCCGGCCAAGGGCCGCCGGCGCCGGCTGTGCCGTGCGGGCGAGCGCACCAAACGCGCTGTCCACGACGAACGGAGGCCGATCGATCTGTTGACTGGGATGATACCAGGCGATGATGATCGATGCTGCCGACAGAGAGATCAGCAGGGTTACCAGGTTTCCAACACGGCGCCGTCCCGCTGAGGCCGCCAGCGTCACATTCGGCGGGCGGCCATCTGGCGGGCGGCGCTCGGTCACCTCGCGCCCCAGCGAACGCGCTCACCGCGCGTGTCGACATGGACGAATGGTCCGTGGGCGCGCGTAGCGCGATACAGGCCGACACCTCCGACGAGGTCGGGATTCGCCTCTTCGACGCGGTCCACGGCTTGGCGAATGATGCGCGCGTCGCGCAAATCCACGCGGCCGTCGTGATTCAGATCGTCCATTTGTCCCGACTCGTTGTTGTCGACGAAGACATCTGCAGCATCCCCATACTGGTGCCGGCTGTCGCGCGCGCGACCGCCGCGCTTGCCCACGCCCTGGTGATTGTACTCCGGCGTGCGGAACCCGGACATGATCGTGAGATGCTCCACGTGGGTTCCGTGCTCGTTCAGGTCCGCGATGACAAGCTCAAGCTTGTCGACGAGCTTGGCGCTCAGCACAAGATACTTCGGCCAGACGTCCTCCTGGTCGTGTGTCAGGAAATCGCGCAGGCGAAAGTGTTCCGAGACGTACGTGTCTTCGTTCTCCGGCGTCACCTCGATAAACCCATCGGGCAGGGCGTATGCCGAGTCGCGGAACGTCCTGCGTTCGTGCGGCCAAGTGCCTAACCGATAGGACCCGATCCGGCCTTTGACCTTGGCCGTGAACGGCACGAGGGAAATGAACGACAGGGGCTGCGTGGTATCGCCGTCCCGTAGGGTGTAGACGCCGGGACGCTCGAGGGCGGTGTCGCCGAACAACTGCGCAAGCGCGGCGATCGCGTACGAGGGATGTCTCCTACTCACGAACAGGGCCCTGAGCTTGCCGCTCCGTCCCACGAGCGAATCCAGAAACCAGAGGTCGGCGTTTGGACGCACGGCGAAAGCCGGCACGGGGACCGGCGTGGACCGTGGGGGAACCGGGGCGGCATTGAGGCCTGGCGTCGCACCTGTGGCCGCGATCGCAACGGCGACTGCGCCGCTAAGGCTGACAGCGCGCCATGCCCTCGACGGGCGGTGTGGTGTGTAGCTCATGGGTGCCTCCCTGGCAACCAGACTAGCGGCGATGACACCACCGCCTCTTGGCTTTGCGCATCGGCCTCGCAGCCGACTTGCCCTTAGCAAGGAGCCCGCGGTCAGCCGCGGGGGAAGGAACATCACCAACCTTACGTGTGACGCACCGATGCGGAAGCCGCAACCCTCCCAGCGCGCACCGCTTGACTGACCAATCGGTCAATAAATGTAGACGGGCGTTCCGACCGGAACGATCCCGTACAGGTAGTCAATATCTTCGTTGCGGAGACGTACGCATCCATGGCTCACCGCCTGTCCAACGGACTTCGGATCATCGGTGCCATGCAGCGCGTATCCGTCGCCCAGGTTGAGCCGGTGTCCGCCTAACGTACCGCGATACTTGCGCTGATTGGTGCCGTAGGGAGGCACGATGATGCTGCTGTCCACCACGATTTCCTTCCCTTCCGCGGACTCGAAGGGGACCGTCCGGCCGTCGCGATACCTGGTCACCACGTCGTTGCTGTCCACGGTGATCACCGCGCCGTTTCCCGCCGGGACCTGCTGCCCGCGGTGGAGCATGATGACGCCCAGATTTCTCGTCTTGGCGAGCTCCAGATAGTGCCAATCGGGCGGCACCCACACCGGGCCGGCATCCTTGCTCAGCACCGTTAGGCGACCGCGAGGGGTGTCGAACTTGTACTCGTCGCGTCCGTCGCGCTTCACCAGTGTCTTCCCGCTCCCCACCGCCACACTGGTGGTGTAGAACACCGTGTCCCCCGCCTTGTACCAGAGCCGTCGGTCGGCGATGCTCACGACCAGGTAAGGCTTGTCGGCATCGGGGCCGGGGCTCACGTTGTCGAGCGCTTTGCGCAGCGAGTCGGCCCTGACACCGGCCTCGCGCTTCACCTGGTCGAGCAGATCCCAGTTGCGACTGAAGACCATTCGGTTAATGTCCCGGCGGTAGCGCACCTGCAAGGTGGCATAGAGCAGCGTACCGCTTACCACGGCAACAACCAGGGCGGCGGCGGCCAGCCCGTAGGCGAACCGCGGTGACGATCGGAAGGGAGTCATCGCGCCGGTAGCGGCCGCGAGCAGATACGTATGCGCATGTACATCAGTAAAAGTAGACGACCATCCCCTTAGTCACATTCTGCACGATGGCCTCGAGGTCCTGGGCACCCGCGCGGACGCTGCCGGGTAGCGTGTACGCCGAATCGTTGAGTGGCCCCGCAGTGGGGAGCGAATAGATCACGGTGCCCCCATCCAACACGATCGCGGCCGGACCCAACGCTTGCAGGATCGTGCGCTGTTCCGACGTTGCCGGCGGCTTGAGGCCGCGATCCCTGTACACCCATTCGGGCACCTCCCACGCATCATCGGGGCCGAAGACCGCTTCCACGGTGTGCGCGCCGCGCGGAATGGCCAGCTGCACGGTGTCGGGCGCCTTTCCTATGCGCCGCTGCGGTCCCATCTGGATCGGGATCTCGCGCAGCACCGCACCCTGCCGCTCGAGATACATCCGCCCACTGTCCACAGAGATCGAGAGATGGATGTCCTTTCCCCAGCGCGCTTGCAGACGGATGAGCTGCATCATCATCCGCAGCCGCTTATCCCGCGAGCTCAGTATCGCGTCGGTGCGTTGTCGCTCGAAGGTGGTCATGCCCGCATGCAACTGCTGGATCTCGGTCCGATAGCGCGACCGTTGATGGATCAGCCAGCCATCGAGCGCCAGTAGCGCGACGATGAGCACCGAGACCGAGGCAAAAAATCTGGGATGCCGGCGACAAAACTCGGACAAGGACAAACGACGCTCGTTCGGCCTGCCGCTCGGAGGAGGAGGCACGGGCGGCCGCACGTAGGGGGCGTCGTTGGTCACCTGGTCGCTATGCTGAGCACATCCAGCAATGGTACACCAGCCGGCTCACTTCGGCCGTTGCGAACGCGGGCCGTCACGATGAACATGGCCAGTGGATCGATGCGTTTGGCCTGATCGACCAACGAGAGCGGGAGCGCCAGATACAACAGCGAATTTTCCTGCGCCGGTCCGCGCGCCAAGATGTACGGCTCGTCCGGAGCCATCCCCTTGCGCAGCGGATCAGCGGTCTCGATCGCGATTTTCTGCACCTGCCACCGCACCATCTGCCCGCGGTACTTGTCCGGCTGCGCACGGAGGTCCGCTGCACTGATCGTGGTAAGCACGTTGCTGTCCGCAGGTCCCAAATCCTGCTCCCGAACCCAACCCTCCACCTGCACGCGCACCCAACCCCGATCTCGGGCCAACGGCGTCACGCGTGTGGTAGAATCGATACTACCCACGGCCTGGGCGTCGGGCGCCAGATAGAGCGTGGCGCGGTGTTCAACAGCAAGCGCGGCGGGCGGGGCAGCAGGCGTGCTGTCTGGTGTCACGTCACCTTCGGCGACCGCATCCGTTGTATCCGTCGCATGCGGTTTTGGCGCCGCTCGCTTGTCCGTGGCAGTTGCGCGCCGTGGACGCGACGCCACGGTTGACGCGGGCGATTTTGCGAGCGCGATTGTGACCACCCATCCGGTGCGTTCCACGCGGAACCATTCGCCGTGACGACTCACCTGTGTCACCCCCGTTCCGTCCGTCAAGAGCGCCACCACGGCACCCTTCTTCGAGGGAAGACGACGCAGTAGCGCACCGCCAACGGCGTGCGCGGAGATCGCGAAAGTGTCGCGCTTGCCGCCCACCACACTGCGGTGCAGGTACCCCGATAATTTGACGCGCGTCCATGCGCCACGCGTGGTGGCGCGCTGTACCGTGGCCCCGCCGCGCAATTGCGCCACCGTGTGTCCGTCGGGAGACGCGCGGAACGCGGTAGGTGTCGAAATGGTGGCTTGCGCACCAAGAACTGCCGGCGCAAGCAGCGCACTGGCAACCCAACTGAGGCGCATCGCTGGATGGGGCGTGTGAGGGCGCATACATTTTGGTCGGCGCGCGACGCGTCGCAGTATACTCTGGGACATCCACGCGGGCAAAGATGGCAACAACGGGTAAGCGGACGGTGGTGCTGCTGGTGCTGGATGGCTGGGGCTACCGCGCCGAGCGTGAAGGCAACGCCATCGCGATGGCCAATACCCCGACATGGGACGCGCTGTGGTCCCGTCACCCGCGCACGCTGCTCGACGCATCTGGATTGGCGGTAGGATTGCCGCGCGGCCAGATGGGCAACAGCGAGGTTGGACATCTCAACCTGGGTGCGGGACGTGTGGTCCCGCAAGACATCGTGCGCATCGACACCTCGATTCAGACTGGCGAATTCTTCCGGAACGAGGTGTTCACGCTGCTGTGCCGCGCCGTGCGTCACCGCGGCGGCACGCTCCACCTGGTTGGTCTCATCGGGAACGGCGGAGTGCACGCGGTCGACCGTCATCTCTTCGCGCTGATCGATCTCGCGTGCCGCCTCGAGGTGCCGCGCGTGGCCATTCACGCGCTGCTCGACGGCCGCGATTCCATGCCCCGGTCGGCCCTCCGGTACATGGAAGAGACCCTCGCCCGCGCGTCGGGCCGTGCCATCGTCGGTTCGTTAGGCGGTCGCTATTACGGCATGGATCGCGACAAGCGCTGGGACCGGACCGAACTGTGGTACGATGCGATGGTGCGCGGCGTCGGCCCCCAAGTTGCTGATCCGCTGCAAGCGATTCGCGCCGCGTATGAGCGCGGAGAAAGCGATGAGTTCGTGAAGCCGGTCGTTGTCGCGGTCGATGGCGCACCCGTGGCACCGGTACGCGACCGTGACGGGGTGATCTTTTTCAACTTTCGCGCCGACCGCATGCGGCAATTGGTGCGCGCTCTCACGGTCCCGGGCTTTGACGCCTTCGAGGTGGATGATCGCCCCGACGCGCTCGCCGCGTCGATGACGATGTACGACGAAACGTTCACTATCCCCGTCGCGTTTCCACCGCTGGTGCTGGCAAAGATCGTGGCCGAAGTGCTCGCGGATCGCGGACGCACGCAGTTTCGCACCGCGGAAACGGAGAAATATGCGCACGTGACGTATTTCTTCAATGGCGGGTTCGAGACGCCCTACCGGGGTGAGATTCGTGAGCTCGTTCCGAGCCAGAGAGTCGCCACGTACGATCTGGCGCCCGAAATGAGTGCGCGGCCGGTAACTGATGTTTTGTGCCGCGCGATCCGCTCTCGCGAGCACGATTTCATTCTGTGCAATTATGCGAATGGCGACATGGTGGGACACACCGGCGTCATACCGGCGGCGATCACAGCAGTCGAGACGGTCGACACCTGTCTCGCCCGCGTGCTCGCCGCTGCCGGCGACACTGGCGCCCGCATCCTTGTAACTGCCGACCACGGCAACTGCGAGATGATGATCGATCCGGAAACCGGCGGACCGCACACGGCGCATACGACCAACCCGGTGCCGTTCATCATCGTCGACCCTGATGGAGAGCGCCCGTTGCGCAATGGTGGCGCGCTCGGCGACGTTGGACCAACCCTGCTCAACATGCTCGGCCTGGAACAGCCGGCCGAGATGACTGGCATCGACCTTAGAGAACCTGGAGCCCGACCGTGACCCGCCCCCGTACTTGCGCCCTTCTCTCTCTGGCCGCCGCGGCCGTATTCGCCGCCGCGGCGCCGGCACAGGTCGGGTACCTGCCCACCCAAAGTCCCTACCAGGACTTTCCGTACAAGCAGGAGCTGTCGCTCTACGGCGGTTGGTTCACAGGCGCTTCCGGACGCGCTGGCGTTACCCCGGAGGGCGGGCCGCTTATCGGTGCGCGCTACGGCATACGACTCGGTGGACCGGTCGAGGCTACCGCGCATCTGGCCCGTGCATTTACCGAGCGTCTCGTGCTCGCGCCAGGCGAAATCGGCGCGGCGCGCAACAAAGGCAAATTCTCGATCCCCCTGTACATGGCCGACGTCGGACTCACGTTCAATCTCACCGGAACGAAGAGCTGGCACCATCTGATCCCGATCTTTGGGTTCGGGGGCGGCCTGGTGTCCGACGCGGGTACGGCAAAGGACCTTGGCGGCTTCGGTGTCGGAACGGCCTTCGCGATCACCTTCGGTACCGGCCTTCGCTACGTGCCCGGCGGGAATTGGTCGGCGCGTTTTGACGTCGGCGATTACATGTACCAGGTGCAGTATCCCAACTCGTACTTCGCGACGCCTTCTGGAGGCACGTCCATCCTGCCAGCCACCTCGGCCCAGAACCAATGGTTGCACAACGGCGTGATCACGCTCGGCATCTCGTACCTGTACCACAAGCAGTGACGTCGTCTGGGACGCGCTGAATGCCAGCGGCTCAGTTCACCCGCCGCGTTGCCTTCGCGGCGGCGCATCGCTATCGGCGCCCGGACTGGTCCGACGAGCGCAACCACGCTGTATTCGGGCCATGCGCCAACTCCAACTACCATGGTCACGGGTACAATTGCGCCGTGACCGTGGGGGGAGCGATCGATGAGGTCACTGGCATGGTCGTCGACCTGGCTCTGCTCGATCGCATCCTGGCGGACGAAGTCATCGCACGCTTCGATCACCGCAACATCAATCTGGACGTGCCGGAATTCGCCGACGGTGCGCTGGTTCCGACCGGCGAAAATCTGGCGCGATTCATCTTCGAGCGGATAAAGCCACGACTCCCCGCGGGCGTGCAGCTCGTGCGGATCGAGGTGCAGGAGGACGCCATGCTCAGCGCATCGTACGCGGGACCATAGGGCGGCCAAGGGAACGGCGCCCTTCTGTGCGACCCAACCGCGCATCATACTTCCGGTATGCAGGATGTGATGCTGGATCTCGATGCGGTCGAAGAAAGTCCCGTCTGGCTCGAGGTGAACGATGAGCCCGCGGTGACATGGATGTGCACGCCCGAACAGCTCGATGAGCTGGTCGTGGGCTGGCTCCATGGCGAGGGATATATCGAGACCATCTCCGACATCCTGCGCATGCGGCCCTGCACGTCGGAACTCGGGTTCTGGGTCGATGTCGCGTCCGAACGTTACAACGCCGTGGAAAACGCCGAGCGAAGACGCGTGCTGGCGTCCGGGTGCGGCGCCGTGACGACGATTCTTGGCTCGATGAGCGCCCTGCCCCGGCGTCGGTCCGCGCCGCCTACCATTGAACTCGCACAGATGCGTGTGTTGTTCAAAGATCTCTTTTCACGCGGCACGCGCTATAAGGAGACCGGGGGCGTCCACGCGGCTGCCCTCACCGACGGTGAGGCGCTGCTCTATCACGCCGAGGACATCGGACGGCACAACGCGGTGGACAAAGTCATCGGTGCATGTCTGCTCGACAAACGCAACCCGGAAAACCTGGTGCTGCTCGTGACGGGGCGCATCTCCGGCGAGTTGGCATTCAAGGCGGCGCGCGCACGCATCGCGCTCGTTGCCACGCCATCCGTGCCTTCCACGATCGCCGTCGATATCTGCCGCGCGACAGGAATGGGTCTCGTTGGGCGCGCGGTGAGCGGTCAGCCGCAGATCCACCGCTCGTGACGCCACGCTGCACGGGGGTCATTCTCGCCGGCGGACAGGCGTCGCGCTACGGCGGTCGGCCCAAGGGACTCGAACGTGTGGGCGGCGAGCGAGTGATCGATCGCGTGGTCGGCGCGCTCTCCGTTGCGGCCGACGACCTGCTGTTGATCGCGAACGACCCTGCGGCTGGCGACTGGCTTCCTGGCGTGCGTGTCGCGGGCGACGTGCGTCCCAACCTTGGAAGCCTGGGCGGGATTCACTCGGCCCTCGTCCACGCCGGCGGGCCGGCGCTGGTCGTTGCTTGGGACATGCCGTTCGTCCCGGCGCCGTTGCTCCTCGCGCTGCGTGCGTTAGGCGAAGGTGCCGACGCCGCGGTTCCAGAAAGTGATTCGCGGCGGGGACTCGAGCCGCTGTGCGCATATTACGGTTCCGCGTGCATCGCACCCATCGAGCGGCGGCTCGATGCCGATGACCGCCGGGTGATTGGCTTCTTCGATGATGTCCACGTGGCCAGGATGCCGGCCAACGACGTCCGCCGATTCGGAGATCCGACGTATTTGTTCATGAACGTGAACTCCCCGGACGAGCTCGCGCTCGCGGAGCGATATGCCACGACCCCCCGCGCCGCCGCCGATGGTGGCGATCATCGGACGAAAGCACCACGGTAAGACCACGCTTACCGTTCGGCTCGCCGCCGAGTTGCATCGGCGAGGGTACCGCGTGATGACGATCAAACACGGCACGCATACGTTCGACATCGATCCGGAAACCACCGACACCTATCGCCACTACCACGAGGGGCGCGCGGAGAAAGTGGCCATGTCCGCACCGGACAAGTTCGCGCTCATCGAGCGATGGACCGCGCCGTTAGGCCCAGAGGACATCGCGGCGCGGTACATGGCGGATGCCGACATCGTCATATGCGAGGGATTCAAACAATCGCAATTGCCGAAGATCGAAATATTTCGCGCGGCCGCCGCACCCGGCGCGGTCGGAGCAGGTCCGCTGTATGATCCGGCGTCGCCGCAGGCGCCGCACTACCTGGCGATGGTCACGGACACGCCCAATGTAGCGCCGGACGTGACCACGATCTCGCTGGCAGAGGAGCACTGGTTGGATATGGTGACCGATCTCGTCGAGCGTCGCGTGATGCGGCGCGGGAGCAACGTCGGATGACCACACCGTCCCGTCGCACGTTCATCGCGGGGCTGCTCGTGGCGGTGGGATGCGCGACCGCCCGCCCCGCCACACCTTCCGCTCCCGCTGCGGCCCCCACACCTTCGCCCGCGCCGGCCGCGCAACGTGCGAGCAGCGCCGCGGTGGTGTCGCCTGCGGTCACGCTTCGCGCGGGAATCGACTCTCTGGTTTCCGCATCGGAGTTTCGTAACGCGAACTGGGGGATCCTCATCGTCGATCCCGACCGCGGCGATACCCTGTACTCGCTCCACGCAGGCAAACTGTTCATGCCCGCGTCGAACATGAAGGTCGTGACGGGGTCGGTCGCGCTCGCCCAACTCGGGCCCGAATTTCGCTTTCGTACCACCTTTGCCGCTACGGGTGCAGTGTGCGGCGGCACGCTGCACGGCGACCTTGTCATCGATGGGCGCGGGGATCCCACGGTGAGCGATGCCATGCGCGGCGATGCGATGGGTCCGTTGCGCGACATGGCCGATTCGCTCCGCGCCCACGGCATCCGTCGCATCGCCGGACGCGTGACGGCGGGGGACGACGCGTTTCCCGGCCCAACGTTAGGCTACGGTTGGTCGTGGGACGACCTCGGCGCCTCGTACAGCGCCGGCGTGGACGAATTGTTCTTCAACGAGGGTGCGGCGCGCGTCATCGTGAGCGGCGCGCGCCGGCCCGGCGGACGCGTCACCGCGTCCGTCCTGCCCACCGCGCGCTATCCGTCGCTGCACATCGCCGCGCGCACCGCGTACGCGCCCGAGTCGCTTGCCGTCGCGGCGGGGAGCGGCGGACGCCGCGCGGTCGCCGCGACTCACGCGGATCTCGCCCTAGTCCTCGACACCGCCGCGCACACGCTGTCCCTCACCGGGTGGATCGCACCCGGCATCGTGGACACTATGGATATCGTCTATCCCGACCAGGACACGGCGTATCTCTCGGCGCTGCGCGGCGCGCTCGTCGAGCGCGGCGTCTCGGTCCAGAACCGCGCGGCCCGTCTCGGCACGTGCCGCGGCGCCGCTGCACACGCGTCGTTGGACACGCTGTTCGTCTATCAGTCGCTCCCGCTCCGCGATGTGCTGCGGGCGATGGCCAAGCCATCGCAGAACCAGATCGCCGAGATTCTGCTGCGCACGATTGGGCTCGAGCGCGCCGGCTCCGGCACGCCCGACAGTGGCAGCGCGGTCGTGAGTCGCCAGTTGCTTGCGTGGGGCGTGCAGCCCGACGGGTACGTGCTGCGCGATGGGAGCGGTCTCTCCCGCTACGACTACCTGAGTCCCGAAACGCTGGTGCACGTGTTGGCTGCGATCCGTCACGACACCGCGTTTAGCGCGTTCTATGACGCGCTCCCCATTGCCGGCGTCGACGGTACGATCGAGAACCGGATGCGCGGGACGCCCGCACAGGGCAACGTCCACGCGAAGACGGGCTTCGTGGCCAACGCGCGCTCGCTCTCCGGCTATGTCACCACCGCCGACGGCCACGTGCTGATCTTCAGTACACTCTGCAACAACTGGACGGCGCCGGTGCGCGACGTGGAACGCGTCCAGGACGACATCGCCGTGTGGCTCGCGTCGATCCACCTGAACGGAGATGGAGGTCGCTGAATGTTCTCCGTCGCCGAGGCTGCCGCGCGCATCATCGCCGACATCAAGGTGCTCGGCGTCGAACGGGTTCCATTGCTCGATGCTCTGGGACGCGTGCTCGCGACTCCGGTGACCTCGCCGCTCACGCTGCCGGCGTGGGACAACTCGGCCATGGACGGCTACGCCGTACGCGCGGCGGACCTCCGCGACGCGCGCGCCGATGCGCCGGTCAGGCTGCGGGTACTCGAGACCGTGGCCGCCGGGGCCTTCCCCACGCAGTCCGTGACGCCGGGCACCGCCACGCGCATCATGACCGGCGCGCCGATGCCTAACGGAGCGGACTCCGTGGTCCGCGTGGAGGACACCGACGACGGCACGGTGCACGTCGCGATCCGCGACACACGCGACGCCTTGCGCAACGTGCGCCGCCGGGGAGAGGACATCACCACGGGCACGCTCGTGCTCGACCGCGGCGAGTCGCTCGGCCCAGCCCAGATCGGGGTGCTCGCGTCCGTCGGCGCCGCCAGCATCGATGTGTACCGTCGCCCGCGCGTGGCCTTTTTCGGATCGGGCGATGAGGTCGTGGACCTGGATCGATTCCCGGAGGCCGTGGCCGGCTCGAAAATCGTCACCTCCAACAGCTACACCCTCCACGCGATGATCCGCGCGGCCGGTGGCGAGCCGGTGAACCTCGGCATCGCTCGCGACGATCCGGCCGTTTTGCGCGAACGCATCGACGCGAGCACCGGCTGCGATCTGCTCGTCACGTCGGCGGGAATCTCGGCCGGCGAGTTCGACTACCTGCGCACCGTGCTCGCCGAGCTCGGTGTCGAGCTGACTGTGTGGAAGGTGCGCATGCGGCCCGGCGCGCCCCTCGGCTTCGGCTGGCTGCGCGACCGCCCGTGGATCGGCCTGCCGGGCAACCCCGTGTCCACCATGGTCACGTTCGAGTTGTTCGTTAGGCCGATGATCCGCCGCATGCTTGGCCACGTGCGGCTCTATCGCCGCCCCCTCGCCGTCACGCTCGCCGAGCCGGTTACGATCGGCGCCAAGCTCACGCACTTCTTGCGCGCCATCGTCACGGTGGGCGACGACGGGTGCGCCAATGCGCGCCTCACGGGCCCGCAAGGTTCGGGCATCCTCACCTCCATGGCCCGCGCGAACGCGCTGCTCGTCGTTCCCGAAGATCGCGGCCGCGTCGAGGCGGGCGAGACGCTGCACGCACTGCTCCTCACCGAGGACGCGCAGCTCAGCACGCACTTCGCGCTGTGAGCCAGACACTGGAGGACGAGTTGGAGCGACGTCACGTATGCGTGACTGAAAAGATCGCCCTCAGCGGCGACACGGTGCAGTTGCTCAAGCCCCGCTCCGCCGATGCATTGATCAGCGAAGACGACTTCGTGCGCGACGAGCGCCTTCCGTATTGGGCCGACCTCTGGCCTTCGTCGCGCGTGCTGGCGGAGGAACTGGGCCGCGAATCCGGCGGCGGCGCATCGTGCCTCGAGTTGGGCTGCGGTCTGGGCCTCGTGACGATCGCCGCCCTGCGCGCCGGCTACACCGTGACCGCGACCGACTACTACGCCGATGCGCTCGACTTCACACGTGCGAACGCCATACGCGCGGCGGGCCGGGCCCCCGCGACTCGCCTCGTGAACTGGCGCGCGCTCCCCGACGATCTTGGGACGTTCGACCGCGTGGTCGCCGCGGACGTGCTATACGAGCGCGAGTACGGACCGCTGGTGGCCGGCGTGATCGCCCGCGTGCTCTCGCCTTACGGAGTGGCGACCGTCGCCGATCCCGGACGCATTGCCGCGGAGGTGTTCGTCCGCGCAGCGGAGTCGCTCGGGTTGCGGATCGCGCGCGCTCCCGAGCACCTGTTCGAGGAGGGGGCCATCACCCAGCGCATCAGACTGTTCGAATTGCACCGCGTCGCCTGCTGACGGTGGCGCCCGCGGCCTTACATCGTCCGGTATTTTGCGCCGCTGCCGCCTTCGCGCGGTATCCAGCGCGGGCCGAGGTCGTCGGTCGCTTTGCAGTCGATGCAGTTGGCCGGGCTCACGACGAGCCGGTCCCCATCCCGTTCGTACACGCCCGCCGGGCACATGTGCGTATACATCTCCGCGACGTCCGGCGGCACGTCTTGCCCGACGATGAGGTGTGACGGGATGTCATCGCGCGTGGCATTTCCGGAGCGGAACACGGCGTCGAGCTTGCCGAACGTGAGAGTGCCGTCAGGCTGAAGCGGTGGCGCCGCGCGGTTCGTGCGCGGGACATCGGCGTCGGCCACGGCGTCGATCTTCCCGCCGGGAAATCGCCCTTTGGTGAGCGTCATCAAGGCCGCCTTCGCGCCCCCAGCGTACAGGGTGCTGTGTTGGAACGCCAGCCGCATGTTCCGCCGCTCGTGCAGGTCCCGCATGATATAGCTGTCGTTCACCAAGGCATCGTACGGTGCCAGAGCGCCGGATGACGTGTCCCCCTGCTTGAGCGCCTCGAAGATCGTCCGCGCGGCGAGCATCCCAGAATGCATGGCGTAGTGAATCCCCTTGAGCGACGCAACCTCGACGAACCCCGCGGCGTCGCCCACGACCAGTAGGCCGTCGCCGTATCGGCGATCGGGAATGGCCCAGTAGCCGCCTTCGGGAATGGTCTTCGCTCCCCATTCCACCATGTCGCCGCCGTCGAGATACCGCCGCACCAGCGGATGGAGCTTCAGGCGCTGCAGCAGCACGTGCACGTCGAGGTCGAGGCCTGGGGAGTCGAGTCCCACCACGATGCCGAGCGCCACGAGCGTCGGGGCGAGCGGGTAGATGAAGCTGCCGCCGAACGTGTCGGGTGGCAGCGGCCAGCCCAGCGTGTGGATCACCGCGTCAAGCGGCCGCGTGGATTCCCACACTTCCTTCACGCCTAACGCAAACATGGGCGGGTTGGGCGACCGGATCCCGCGCCACTGCTGGTACGCTTGGGTGAGCGCGCCCCGCGTCCCTTCAGCCAACACCGTCACGCGCGCCGTGAGATCGGTAGGCGGCGCGTAGGCCGGTCCCGGCGTGCCATCGCGCGCCACCCCCGAGGGTGTGGTGCGGACGCCGATGACCCGGTCCCCCTCCACCAGCAGCGACGCCACCGGGAATCCGGTGAAGACATTGATGCCCGCTGCTTCGGCCTTTTCGCCTAACCATCGAACGATTTCGCAGATCGAGGCCACGTAGTGCCCGTGATTGCGCATCGTGGGTGGCGTGGGCAGCCGTTGGGCACGGCGCTCGCTCAGGAAATAGACCCGTTCGGCGGTGACCGGCGTCCGGAACGGAAAGTCCGCGTCGGCCAGGTCGGGGAAGAGCGCCCGAAACGCGATCGGGTTCACCACAGCCCCTGACAAACTGTGCTCGCCCAACGCGCCGGCCTTCTCCAGCACCGCGATCTCGATGTCGCCTAACGATCCGCCCGCGTCCGCGTCGGCCCGCACCAGACGGGCCAGCTCGATCGCGCCGGCCAACCCCGCCGGCCCGCCGCCCACGAACACGACGTCCATCGGAACGTGCTCCCCGTCCGGCGCCTCCGCCACGATCAGTTGGTCGACCGGAAGGGGCGGCTGGTACCGCCGCGGAATGATCGGGAGCGATAGGCCCGCGGAGCGCGGCATCGAGAATTGGGGAAAAAGGGGAAACGCAAAACGCTGGATGGGCCGCGGCCGCCACGGCGGCCGCCGCCGCCACACGCGATCAGTGCGACTGCTTCGCCCGCTGCACGGCCGCGGTCAGGACCGGCAGCACCTCGAGCACGTCGCCCACGATGCCGTAGTCGGCGAGTTTGAAGATCGGCGCCTCGCGATCCTTGTTGATGGCCACGATCGTCTTCGACGTGCGCATGCCCGCCAGATGCTGGATCGCGCCGGAGATGCCGCACGCGATGTACAAATCGGGACTCACGAGCCGACCGGTCTGGCCGATCTGGTCCGTGTGCGGCCGCCACCCGTCATCGGTGACCGCGCGCGTCGCTCCAACCGCCGCGTTGCCAAACGCCGCCGCAAGGTCCTCCACCAACTTGAAGTTTTCCGGCGCACGCAACCCGCGCCCGCCGCTCACGATCACCGGCGCCTCTCCCAACTCGAGCCTGGTCGTATTCCCGGTCAGCAGCTCCT
>JANWIF010000055.1 GCA_025450035.1 Gemmatimonadaceae bacterium | reverse complement strand
GCGGCCGCCGGAGCACGATCCGGCGGCCGCGTTGCCGTTGAATCCGCGGGACGGCGTGGCCCCGATTGCGGTGACCGGGGAGTACGCCGTGGAGGGGGCGCTCACCAGCGGGCCGTTGCCACGGGCCATCGCGACGCTGGCACTGCCGGCGGTGGCGTCGATGCTGCTCATGACGTTGTTCTACACGGCCGATGCCTTCTGGGTGGGGCGCAAGATCGGGCCGGCGGGCCTAGCGGCGGTGTCCACGTCGTTGTTCTGGATCTGGATGATCATCTCGTGCTGCGACATGGTGAGCGTCGGCCTCACGGCGGTGGCATCACGCCGTCACGGCGAGCAAGATCACCAGGCGGCCGCGCGCGCGGTGGGCGATGCCGTGGCGTTGGCGCTCGTGCTGGGGATCGCGATCACCATCGGCGGCCGCGTGGGGCTGCGGGCGATGTTCGCGGCCATGCACACGCCGCCCGACGTGACTGCTCTCGGCGTCAGGTATCTCGGCACGTACCTGATCGGGGCGCCGCTCATCTTCGGGTTCTTTGCCGTGGACGCTGCCTTCCGCGCCGCCGGCGACACGCGCACGCCGTTCCTGCTGCTCGTGACGACGGTCATTGCGGCGCTGATGCTCGATCCGGTGCTGATTCTCGGACTGGGGCCGGCTCCACGGTTAGGCATCGGTGGCGCCGCGGTGGCGACCATCGCCACCCGGGCCGCGGCCTTCGTGTTCGGCATCGTATTGCTCGTGCGGCGGGGCATGATCCGGCTGGGCCGCGTATCCTGGGCCACGCTCGCCACCATCGCCCGCGTCGGCCTCCCGACCGCGGCGACGGGGATCATCTTCAGCACCATCTACGTGCTGCTCACTCGGACGACGACGCAGTTCGGTACACCGGCGCTCGCCGCGTTAGGCGTTGGACAGCGGGTCGAGAGCTGGACGTTCATGATCGGCGTCGGATTCGGCGCCGCGGCGGCGGCGATCGTGGGCCAGAATCTCGGGGCGCGGAAGCCAGACCGGGCCGCGCGCGCGGGATGGATCGCCACCGGATTCGCCACCGTCGTGGGCGCCGTGGGCGCGATCCTGGAGTTCACGTTCGCGTTCCAATTCGCGGGACTCTTCACGTCCGATCCCGCGGTGATCGCTGAAAGTGCGCACTACCTGCGCATTGCCGCGGTGTCGACGCTGTTCATGGGTTCGGAGTTGGTGCTCGAGGGCTCCCTGGGCGGCGCGGGAGAAACGCTGCCCCCGATGCTGACGTCGAGCTCGCTTACGGTGCTGCGCCTTCCGTTGGCCGCGTGGGCTGCCCCGCGTTGGGGCACCGCCGGTATCTGGTGGACGATCTCCCTCACGGCGCTGGGTCGCGGAGTGGCCATGATGACGCTCTGGCGCTGGGGCAGGTGGAAGCGTAAGTCCCTGTGACATGGGACTCATCACGCTGCTCACCGACTTTGGTACGCGCGACGGGTACGTAGGGGAGATGAAGGGCGTGATTTACGCGGCTCTCCCCGATGCGCGCGTGGTGGACATCTCGCACGACATCGCGCCCCAGGACATCGAGGCGGCGCGGCTCGCGGTGGCGCGCTATTGGCTCCGGTTCCCGCCGGGGACGGTGCATCTGGTGATCGTCGATCCCGGCGTCGGAACGGACCGAACGCCGATCGCCGTGGCGAGCGATGGTCGCGCGCTGGTGGGACCGGACAACGGCGTGCTGTCGCCGGCGCTGCTGCGCCCCGATGTGCGCGTGGTGGCGCTCCCCGTGCCGCCGCAGGCGTCGGCCACCTTTCATGGACGCGACGTGTTCGCCCCGGCGGCGGCCCGCCTGGCAGCGGGCGCCTCCCTCGAGTCTCTCGGCCTAACGCACGGCGACGCTGTCGTACGCCGCACGCCGGAGGCTCGACGGCTGCCCGATGGCACCGTGGCGGGCGAAGTGATCCTCGTGGACCGTTTCGGCAACCTGATCACGAATCTCGTAGCGCCGCGCGGCGGCACCGTCGTGTTAGGCGCACACGTCGTGCCGATCGTGCGCGCGTACGGCGACGTCGCGCCCGGCGACCTGATCGCCGTGGTGGGTTCGTCTGGTCTGGTGGAACTGGCGGTGCGCGATGGGAGCGCGCAGCGGACGGTTGGGGCAGGGCGCGGAGCGGTGGTGGTGTTGAGGCCGGAACCCTGGGTTCTTACTCCCGCCTGATCTCGACATTCGCCAGCGTCGCGCTCACGTCGAGCACGACCTTGCGCGCGGCCGAGGTCCAATTGGCGCTGTGGTACACGCCATCGTGCGCGACGAGACCGGGCGCATCCAGGCTGCCTAACTTTGTGGCGGCGCGCGCTTCGATGCCGGCATCGCTCGGGACGCGCAGCGTCACGCTGCCAAGCGCGGCGCGGACGACCACGTGCATGGTCCCCGCCCAGGTGCCGGCGAGATCGAGGTCGGCGCCGCCCACGCCGGTGGATACGCTGACCGTATCCGCGCGCGCATTGCCGAGCGAGCGCACGGTGAGGTCGGCGGCACCGATGGCGATGTCGAGCGCGGACATCGTGATCGGATTCGGGGTGCCGAACGTCAGCGTGGACTCGCTGGCGCCGGACCGGAGCCGCAGCCGATGCACGGCCAGGTTGGACAGGTCAAGGGTCGCGTCGCACGCGCCTAACGTGAAGGAGAGACTTAACGGCACGCCGCGGGCGAGCCGCAGGGTAAGATTGGTGCCGCGGTCGTCGTCGCCGTCCGATGCGAAGTGCATGGTGCCGCGCCGCAGATCGAATGAGAGCGGGTTGTCGGACACGCTGTCGGAGCGAATGCGCAGCGTGTGCGTGGCCGCGTCGTAGCGCCGTTCGGGACGCACACGGCCGGCATCGAAGCGAAGCTGATAGTCGTAGAGCACCGGCGTGGTGGCCGCGGCCAGTTGCACGGTGCCCGCATCGAGAGATACGTGTACGGTGAGGCTGTCGGCGGTGCCGCGCTGCCGCGCCGCGGTGAGCGTGCGCCACGATTGTGCCGGTGCGCTGACGGCCGTTGCGCCAATGAGCGCAAAGGAGGCGAGGCTGATCGAGCGCGGCATGCGATGGAACACGGACATCATCGGCGTGCGGAGCGCGGCGGCGGCGTCGGACGGCGCGCTGCGGCGACCCCGCTCACCGGCGTCGGCGTCTGCCAATCGTAGTCCGCCGACGGACGCGGAATGACGGGCGGCGCCGTGGCAGTCGCGCGGGTTCCACCACGGGATAGGAGCGTGGCCCCCATGCCCACCGTCACGGCGACCCACGTCACCATGGCCCCGATGAGTCGCAGCAGTGCGCCAAACCACCCGGCCCAGGAAAACACCCCGCCTAACATCCAGAGCACGAAATAGAGCGACAGCCCAATCAGGATGAACTGCACCACCGGCGGAGGCCCATACGGAGACACCGCTCCGCGCCAACGCATGGTGGCCTCACCGGTGACGTACGACATCGCAATGAACCCCAGCGCGATCGCGCCGGCGGCGCCAAGGATGAAGCCGACGATGGCGAACGGAATGAGCAGAATCCCGATCACCGTGATCGCGAGTACCACGATGGCAACGATGAGCGCCGGGAGAAATGCGGCTTGCGCCACGAGGCCATAGAAGAACGAGCGGGAGAACTCCGTGCGGATGTGCTCGGCCACCGCTTCCAGATTGCCGCGCGCGATGAAGGCGATGAAGAATCCGATGACCGCGAGCACGAGGTACCAACCCACGGCGAGCGACACCGAGCGTTTGGTGGCCTGGGCCGGGGTTCGTGCGTGGGCCGCGGCCAGCGGTCCCACCGTGAGCGCCGAAAGCGTTCGCATCTCGCCGTCGACCGTGCCGCCATCGGCCTGCACTTTGCCGCCCACGGCTATTGCATCGCCACGCACGATTGCTCCCGGGTGGACGATGACGTCGCCGCCGATGGCGACGGCGTTTCCCGTTACCGTGCCGCGCACATCGAGCGGGCCGCGCCACGAGGCGATCGACCCGCTCACCGTGGTTCCGGCTGGTACACTCTGTGCTCCCGCGTGCACATTCCTGCGTTGCAACGCGATGCCGTTGCCGTCGCGGGCGAGGGAATCGAGCACCGCGGCCATCGAGTCGACCGGTGCCGCGGTGGCGCGCGAAGTGGATTGACGTGGCGATTGGGCGAGCACCGTTTTCACGGGCACTGTCAACGCAGCCGCGGCGGCGACGAGTACGGCGGCGCGCATGGACACAGGATTGATGGCAAACATGGCGCGCTATTGGCGGCGCGGGCCGGCCACCACGGCGCGCAATGCGCGCGCGGTGAAGGCGGCCGCGAGGAGGAGTACCGTGAGCGCGATCCAGATCCCCGCGCTTCCGCTGGTGCGGAAGGCGTGAACGGCGGTGTCGCCAAAGAGCGCGGCCACGATGTCCCCGATCCCCCCAGCGAACGCGGCGCGAACGCGCCCCACGACCATGTCGACGGCAAAGATCACCGTGTCCAACCGTGTCAGCAGCCAGAGCGAAACAAACGTGAGCACCACCGCCGCGGAGGCGAACCCCGCCCATGCCACCGCCCGACCCGTACGCGACCGCGGCATCCACCCGCGCAGCGTGTCCAGTGCGGCGACGTGCCAGGGCACGAACAGCTGCACGTGACCGAGCACCCGATCGGCAAAGGTCGACACGGGCCCAAAGTGCGGCAGGTGCTCGAGCTGATGCACCAGTGCGCGCGCCGCGTCGAGCTCGGCGCGGCACGCCGTGCAGACCCGAACGTGGGTCTTGAGCGGCGGCGTGCCGAATCCGATCTCGCCGTCGAGCAGCTGATCGATTTCTTCAGGAAGTAGGTGCCTATCCACAAGTCCTCCACTAAATCGTACGGGTCGGTACGTGCAGGGGTTTCACGTCAGGCGCGCAGGTGCTCGAGGGCGTCCCGAAGCTCGTGGCGCGCCCTGTGGATGTAAGTTTTTACAGTGCCGAGCGGCAGGTCGAGCGTGGCCGCGATTTCCTCGTAGGAGCGTCCTTCGACGTGGCGCAGCAGGATGCACGCGCGGTATTCCGGACGCAGCCCGGCAATGGCGCGTTCGATCGCGCTGCCCAGTTCACGAGACTCCAGCTCGTCGAGCGGGGATTCGCCGTGGGACTGGACGTCGAGCGAGGTTGCCTCGGCTTCGGCGGCGCTCGCGGCGTGCGGCGATCCTTCGATGCTGATGGTGTCAAGCTGCCGCTTGCGCAGATGATCGATCGTCAAGTTGTGCGCGATCTGGAACAACCAACTGGAGAACTTGAACTCCGGGCGGTAGCGATCGATATGATTCAGGACGCGAACGAACGTGTCCTGCGCGAGATCTTCCGAAGTTTCCCGGTCGCGGACCATGCGGAAGATGAGGGAAAACACCGGGCGCTCGTAGCGGCGCACCAGTTCCCGAAAGGCCGCTTCTCGTCCTTGCTTCGCGAGGGTTGCGACATCGGCGTCCGGAAGTGTCGATAGATCGTAGGAGGACGGCAACGCGAGCGGGAGCGAGACGGTCAACCGGGCGGCGATGGCTCAACTTAGCGCGCCGAGCGACCGCGTTCCAGCATCGCGCTTGCGCCACCCTCTACGACGGTCCAAGTTTCGAGGAATGTTTGCGGTCGACACGGAACGGCGCGAGGCGCACGAGGCGGCGGCGGGAGGAGCGGAGAAGCGGCGATACGTTCGGCGCATGTTCTCCGAGATCGCGTCCAGCTACGACCTCCTCAATCATGTTTTGAGTCTCAATATCGATCGTGGCTGGCGTCGCCACGCGATCGACGTGCTCGGGTGGGAGCGTCGCCCGCAGGGGATGTACCTGGACATCTGTGCGGGCACGTTGGACGTGGGCGTGGAATTGTCGCGTCGTAGGGGATTTCGCGGGTCGGTGATCGCCGCGGATTTCGCCGAACCGATGCTGCGCGCGGGACGCGAGAAGGCGAGTGGCGCACCGGTGCGTCCGGTGGTGGCCGATGCGTTGCAACTGCCGTTCGCCAACGGCGCCGCTGATGGAGCGCTGGTGGCGTTCGGCGTGCGCAACTTCGACGACATCGACGCCGGTCTCCGTGAGCTCGTGCGCGTGCTGGCCCCTGGCGCGAGACTGGTGGTCCTCGACTGTTCCACGCCCTCGTCGGCGTTGGTGCGTGGCGTGTATCACGCGTATTTTCAGCACGTGCTCCCGCTGATTGGGCGTGCTGTGAGCGGACATCGCACGGCGTACCGGTATCTGCCCGAATCGGTGGCGAACTTTCCTGGCGCGCCGGAGCTGGCCGCGCGGCTGGAGCGCGCTGGCCTCACCAACGTGTCGTATCGAACGCTCACGCTGGGGGTCACGGCGGTGCATTGGGGCGAGCGCGCGGCCGGGCCCGGGAGGGCGGCGTGACGCTCGATTCGTTAGGCGAGTTTCTCGCGGCGTTGGACGCGGCCGGCGAGCTGGTACACGTGCGCGCGCCGGTGCGCGCACGGTTGGAATTGTGCGAGATCGCGGACCGGGTGATGAAGAGCGCCGGCGGCGGAAAGGCGCTGCTCTTCGAGCACGTGGTGCTGGACGACGACAGGCGGTCGGCCTACCCGGTGGCGATCAACCTGTTCGGATCGTTGCGGCGCATGGCCCTTGCGTTAGGCGTCGACGACCTGGAGACGATCGGCGCGCGGATCACGGAACTGCTCGAACTCAAGGTGCCGGACGGCATCCTGGCCAAACTCTCGCTGCTGCCGCGATTGCTGGAGGTGGGCAAGTTCCCGCCGCGCACGCGCTCCGGCACGCCGGCGTGCCAGCAGGTGGTGTGGCGCGGCGACGAGGTGGATCTGCGCCGCCTGCCCATCATCACCTGCTGGCCCGAAGACGGCGGACCGTACATCACCTTGCCCATGGTGATCTCGCGCGATCCGAAGCGCGGGATCCGCAACGTCGGGATGTACCGGGTGCAAGTGCTCGACCGGCATTCGTTAGCCATGCACTGGCAGCGGCACAAAGTCGGCGCGGCCCACTGGCGGGCGATGGGGGAGCGTGGCGAGCAGATGCCGATCTGCATCGCGATCGGCGCCGATCCGGCATCGATCTACTCCGCCTCGGCGCCGCTGCCACCCACAGTCGACGAGTTCTTGTTCGCGGGATTCCTGCGCCGCGCACCGGTGTCGTTAGCCAAAGCCGTCACGTGCAATCTGGAGGTGCCGGCCGAGGCGGACTTCGTGATCGAGGGATACATCGATCCGTGCGAACCGCTGGTCACCGAGGGCCCGTTTGGCGACCACACGGGCTTCTACTCGCTGGCCGACGAATATCCGCGGGTGCACGTGACGGCCGTGACGATGCGCGAGCGTCCCGTGTACGCGACGACAATCGTCGGCCGGCCGCCCATGGAGGATTTCTATCTTGGGCACGCCACCGAGCGCATTTTCCTGCCGCTGCTCAAGCTCACGATTCCCGAAATCGTGGACTACCACATGCCGGCGGAGGGGATCTTTCACAATCTCGTATTCGTGTCCATCGACAAGCAGTATCCCGGGCACGCCTACAAAGTGATGAACGCGCTGTGGGGGCAGGGGCTGATGGCGCTGGCCAAGCTCATCATTGTGTTGGACAAGGACGTGAACGTGCGCGATCCCCAGGAGGCGTGGTGGGTCGCGTTGAACAACCTCGATCCGCAGCGCGATGCGAGATTCACGATGGGCCCGATCGACGTGCTCGATCATTCGAGCCGTGCGTTCACGTACGGTTCGAAGATGGGACTCGACGCGACGCGGAAGTGGCCGGAGGAGGGATTCGATCGGCCGTGGCCGGGCCGCGTGGAAATGGATCGGGAGACGAAAGACCGCGTGAGCGCCCGGTGGCGGGAGCTCGGCATACCGTTGTAGTGGCGTGTAGTGGCGTGTAGTGGCGTGTAGTGGCGTGTAGTGGCGTGTAGTGGCGTGTAGTGGCGTGTAGTGGCGTG
>JANWIF010000054.1 GCA_025450035.1 Gemmatimonadaceae bacterium | reverse complement strand
TTCGGCCAGGGCCGTGAGGTAGAGGGCGACGAGGCGTGGGTCGGCGGGGAGTGAGGGGGCGTGGTGGCGGGCGCACCATCCGGCGAAGTGGCGCCAGTCGGACTCGTAACCTCGGACGGTGTTGGGGGCGCGGGCGGCGCCGATGTAGGCTTCCGCGCGAGCGACGAGGTAGCCGGCCTCGACCGTAGGAGCGTCGTGGACGCCGAGTTCGGTGCCGGAGGGGAGCGTTGCGGGGCTGTTGGGTGGTTCTAGCATCCGATAAGATTGCCATATCGGTAGTTAAGTGCACCAGAGCCGATTGGGCCGGACATCCCGGCAGTTTCCCAGAGCGCGCGCCCTGATGTGGCTCAATTTTGACGGATGATAGCGCAATTTGCTATTATTCAACGATAGCGGTGGGTGCTATCATCACCCGTGCACCGACGCCACTCTGAAACCCTTCTGGCGATCTATCGCATTCCGCCCACGATCCGGTGGGCAGACATTGAATCTGCTGCTGAAAGCAGTCGGGCAGGTCAAAGAACGGGAGGGTTCGCGGATCGTGGCGATGGCAAATGGAGTCTCGGCCGTGTTTCACCGGCCTCACCCCTCCCCAGACGCACGACGATATCTGATTCGCGATGTGAGGGACTTTCTCATGCGCGCCGGCATTCGCCCTGAGAACGAATAGCTGGATCACGACAATCCTCACTCTCGGAGAACGGGCGCGATGGCAGTCATCATGACGTATAAGGGATATCTCGGCAAAGTAGAGTTCGACGAAGACGCGGATGAGATGCATGGGGCCGTGATCAACACGCGCGACGTCATCACCTTTGTGGGCCGTACCGTCAAGCAAACCCGCAAGGCGCTGCGCGATTCGGTCGAGGTGTATCTCGCGCACTGTGCAGAGGAAGGGGTCGAGCCAAATCGGCCCTATTCAGGCAAGATCCTATTGCGCCTCACTCCTGAACTCCACGCGAGACTGATCGAACTGGCAGCCGCCGAGGACACGAGCCTGAACGAGTTCGCCGAACGGACACTTGCCCGGGCTGCGGCCGCAGCTTGACGAGGCGCGGCTCTGGCGGCTCGCTCATGCGAATAGCCGATCAATCCAGTTACCGACCTACAAAGATGGCGCGCTTGCCGACCTCTCTCGTACGGAAGCAGATCTATTTGGATGAGGCGCTCGACAGGCTTCTAAAGCAGTGGGCTGCCAATGCCGGTGTGAGTCAGTCGGAGCTAGTCCGGCAGGCCCTCTCGCGACATGCAGCGCATGTTGCGGCCTCAGCGCGTCCCAGAAATGCGTGGCGGCGTCAGCGCCGTCGCATCCGGGCGTCGATCGCACGGGGGCCGTTGGATGGCATCCGGAACTGGACTCGCGAAGACCTCTATCGCCGCGAAACCTGAGGGGTCACAACCAGGTGGGCGGGATGACCGCCCATGAGTGGCCCTTGCAATCCGCGTAGTTTGATCCGAACTCATTGCGAGATGTCCCTGGCGAACACAACTTCGCCGGAGGTGCCTTGTCGCGTCAGCACTCCTGCCAGGATATCACGACGCATTCATGTTGAGCCCTCCCCTGCGCTCCCACCCGCATGCGCCTCCGCCCGATCCGGCGCGCCTATCGTGGCTCGTGATCGTCGCGGCGTGGACTGTCCCGGCGGCACTCTCAACGTTCGAGACGGTGATGTTCGCCGGCGCGAGTCATCACCCGATTTCCGTCGCGCGGGCGTTTGCCGCCGAAGCACCCGGCTGGTACACCTGGGCGGCGCTCACGCCGGTTGTCGTGGCGCTCGGCCAGCGGTTCCCGCTCGATCGCCAGAGACGACCGGCCGCGATCGGCGTCCACATCGGCGCGAGCCTGGCCGCCAGCCTCCTCGTCGCCACCGTGAGCGCCACAGCGGACGCCGTGGTGCGGTCATCACCGCTCGCCCTATCCACGTTGATTCGCGTCTGGTTTCTGTCGGGGCTTCCGGCGACCACACTCGCGTATTTCGCCGTGCTTGGCATCAGCTATGCGCTGTTCAGTGCCGCCCGGCTCCGTGCGCGGGAGCGCCACGCCGAGCAACTGGCGGCACAACTGACGGACGCGCGTTTGAGCGCGCTCCGCATGCAACTCCAGCCGCATTTCCTGTTCAATAGTCTGAACGCGATCATGGCGCTCGTCCGTGACCATGATACGCCCGGAGCGATCAATGCCCTCTCGCTGCTGAGCGATCTGCTTCGGACCAGTCTCCGGGTTGACGCCGCCCATCAGGTACCCCTTCGAGACGAACTCGAATTCGTCCGCCGGTATCTGGCCATGGCGCAAATCCGGTTCGGTGACCGGCTCGCTGTCGAATACGCAGCCGACGACGGAGTGCTCGGCGAACTCGTGCCGACCTTCATTCTGCAGCCTGTCGTGGAGAACGCAGTCCGTCACGGGATCGCTCCGTCGCGAGCGCCTGGCAGGATCGACATCCGTGCATCGCGCGACGCCACACAGCTCGTGCTCACCGTTTGTGACGATGGCAAGGGCTTGCCGCCGGAATGGGAGGATGGGACATCGGAAGGTGTTGGGCTCGCCAATACGCGCGCGCGGCTCGCGTACATGTATGGAGCGGCCAGTTCTCTCACTATCGCACGGGGTCGCGACGATCGCGGCGTGGTCGCGACCATCCGACTCCCGGGCATGATGCCCACAGATGCCGTGCAGCCATCAAGCACCGCCGCGCCCCCCCTGGCGGCCAAGCGATGACGGACCCCGTGCCAGGTCTCGGCCGCCCCGACGCCCGGATTCGGGCGCTCATCGTCGAGGACGAGCCCCTCTCCCGGCGCGCGCTGCACCAATTGCTCTCGCGTCATCCCGACGTCGAGATCCTGGGTGAATGCCGCGATGGAGTCGAAGCAGCTGACGCGCTCGAGGCCATCCGGCCCGATGTGATGTTCCTCGACATCCGGATGCCGGAGCGATCGGGGCTCGAGGTGGCACGCGCCGCCGCGCGAGCGGGCGTCGCGCCGCTCATCGTCTATGTCACGGCCTTCGATGAGTTTGCGGTCCCGGCGTTCGAGACGGATGCGGTAGACTATCTGCTGAAGCCAGTGACCGAGGATCGCTTCGACGCGGCTCTCCAGCGCGTGCGGGACCGGCTGGCGTTGCAGGCCCGCGCACAGGCGCGGACCGCAGAGCCGCCACGGTACGCGGACCGGCTGCGCGTGCATGTCCGGGGCGGCGAGCTGCTGATCGCAACCGAGGCGGTCGACTACATCGCGGCTGACGATGTCTACGCACGACTGCATGCCGCTGGCAAGCGCTATCTGATGCGTGTGACGCTCGATGCGCTCCAGCGTGAACTCGACCCGGTGGACTTCGTTCGGGTGCATCGATCGTACATCGTGCGGATCGACCGCATCGCAGCAGTGCAGCGCCAACCGAACGGAAACCGCGCCATGCGGCTCACCAGTGGCGCGCGGATTCCGGTGAGCCGGCGCCGTCGCCAGGTGGTTGACGAAGTCCTCGCCACTCGCCGAGTAGGCTGAGAGCGGCGGCGCTGGGCCGGCGCGCGCCGCTGGCGACACCGGTCCAGCCGTTCACCACATTCGGGGTGCGCGAGAGGGCGAGCAGTGGGCACTAGTTAGCGCACATTCGCCCGGTACTCTCTCGCCACCGAGCTGCCCGATGCGCCGACTCGCGCTTCTGCCCGCCAGCCTGCTCCTGTTCGCCACTGGCACCGCACTGCGACCCAATGGCTCCCCGCTCGGTACCCGCGTTCGAGTGTGGTCTGCGAGGCTCGTGTCCGCGCCCTCGGGCGCTCGTGCCCCGCTGCCGGCCCACGAACTCGTCAACGGTGCATTGGACGCAATGGGGGGCATCACCTTGCAGCGCGCGCGGGCGTTGCGCGTCGCGGGCATCGAACATTTGTTCGCGCTGGGCAATGCGGAGCGTGCCGAGGGACCGTGGCGGGTCGTGTATACACGATTCACGGAGCTTCGCGATCTCTCTCAATTCCGGATCCGCCGGAGCGTGACCCCGCTTGGGGCGCGCAATGCCCAGCCACCGGCTACGCTGGTGGTGTCGGATTCGGTGGCGGCCGTGCGGATGGGCGACCGCCAGACCGGCGCTGCTCCGTCGACCGTCGAAGACGCGCTCGACCGGGTGGGAGCGTCGCCGGAGCGCGTACTGTCGCTGGCCGCTGCCGCATCGGACCTCCGATCCGACGGAACCGTTACCCACTGGGGCGTCGTTCACGACGTGGTCTCGTTTCCGTGGCGGACCGGGCGCATGCGAATCGAGATCAGCCGGGAATCACGGCTGCCGACTGCGGTGGAGATCGTCCGCACCTACCCCGATGATTTCCGGCGCGCGCCGTTCGGGGACATCACACTTCGCTTCGAGTACGTGGATTGGGACGTCGACGCGGCGGGTATATGGTGGCCGCGGCAGCAGATCATCTCCCAGAACGGCGAACCGCTCCGCAACATCACGATCGACAGCGTCGCGTTCGACAGTACCCCGACGCCATCAGATACCTTTGCGATCCTGGATTCGGCGCGAGCGCAGTTTGCCGCGCAGGCGCGGCGGACAGTGCGCTTCTTCCGTCGCAGCGGCCCGGCCCAGGAGCTTCGCGACGGCATCGTGCGCGTTCCTGACTACTGGACCATGACCATCGTACGACAGGATGATGGCATCGTCATCTTCGAGGCACACATCAGCGCCGCGTATCTGCATGACGTCATCGGCGAGGCCCGGCATCGATATCCCGGCTTGCCAATCAAGGCGATCGTCATGTCATCCGATCCATGGGCGCATCTCGGCGGGGTGCGCGAAGCGATGGCGATGGGCATTCCCATCTACGTCAACGCGCGGAGCGTGCCGTTCCTGCAGAAGGTGTCCCGGGCTCCGCATACGCTCGACCCCGATTCGCTTCAGCGCGTTCCACGGCCCCCTCATCTCATCCCGGTTTCTGGAAAGACCGTGATAGGCAGCGGCAAGAACCGCATCGAGCTTTACCCGGTTGGGGGCTCGTACGCAGAGCGCATGACGATGGCCTACTTCCCGGAGCTCCGAATGCTGTACGGCGCGGACCTCGTCTTCGCCACGGAAGGGGGCGGATACGATCGGGCCCCGGCGATCGATCTGCGGCGTGCCGTGGCGCGCGAGCGGTTGGCAGTCGATACGGTGTTCTGCGTGCAAGCCAAGCCCGCCATTGCGTGGTCGTCATTCGTTCCGGCCGGGATGGCGACGGAGGGGGTGCCTGGCGGGAGCAAGTAACGCCACAGCGCCACATGGTTGGGCGTATCGAACATACCCGCGGTGACGCACCTCGGGCCTCGCTTCAGGAGGCCGCGTTCAGCACCGGTCGAACAGCACGTTCTCGGCTCCTTCCCACGGCACTCGCCGGCCCACCTCAGCGAGGTGCTGGCGGCTCTCCACTATCGTCAGCAAGTGGTTTCCTGACAGCTGTCCGACATGGCTCGAGAAGGTGCATCCGTCGTACGGGATGAGAATCTCAGTCTGGCTCAATCCGCCCGGATAGAACAGGATCTCGCCGGGTGCGGGATGGCTGGTGTTGTTCTCGTAGGGCACGCCCAGATCGAGATCGCCCATGGGGATGTAACCAGCTCCGCCACTCCACCGCGCCTGGATGATCCTGTTCTTGAATGGCAGCAGGTTGCCGAACGCGGCACACGTGCGGGGGGCAGCCTCCTCTTCGAAGTGTGCCGCGAATTCGAGCCGCCCAATGCAGATCCGGACCCGCTCTCCTGATCGCCTCTCCGTCACGGTGCCTGTGATTTGAGCTTCGCGAGCATCTTGCTGGCGTTGTCGTTGGCCGGGTTGAGTGCGAGGGATCGCTCGTAGTTCGTGATCGCCAGCGTCCGATCGCCATGGTTCATGTAGGCTTCCCCCATGCTGTCGTACACATTGGCGCTTTTCGGGAAGGCGTCGGCGTTGAGGCGAAATATCGCGATTGCGGCGTCGACCTTTCCGCCCTGCAAGAGTTCGTATCCGAGGTGGTTGAGCTGCTGCTCCTCGAAGGCGATCGCCGGATACCGCGCTCGAAGGGTGTGATATGTACGGACGGCGGAATCCGGTCCGCCTTGGCCGAGCGCGTTCGCAACGACGTGCTCGATGTCGGGCGCCATCTGGTCACCCAGGTAGATCTCAGCCACGCGGTCAGCCCACGCTGGCGTCGGAACCGACAGCCCTACCCTCCTGTTGCAGAGCACCGCGACGGAAAAGCGTTGGTCCGGATATCGGGTGAGCCAGCTCTGATATCCGCTCCAGCCACCGATGTGCGCGACCGTGCGCAAGCCGCGATACGCTCCAATGAAAAGTCCGGCAGCGTACGGGATCGTATCACCGGAGGCGAGAACACCTCGCTCCTGCATCATCGCCAGCACGGTGGGGCCGCCGATGGCGTGGTCGTAGAAGTTGCCGTCCCACTTGGCGAGGTCCTCGACAGTCGAGTATAGACCGGTGGCGCCGAGGAGGTCATTCCGGGAGTTTGCCTTGTACCATCCCCCGGTGCTGTCGGGCGGAGGCTGATCGCCGGTCAGCAATGTGTTTCGATTGATGTACGCGCTCGCGAGGTTGGGGATCGCTGGCGCATGATTGTTGAACTGGGTCGACGTCATCCGAAGCGGCTTGAAGACGTGTTCGGCGGCAAACTCGCGTAGCGACTGCCCTGATGCACGCTGGACGATCATCGCGAGAAGCGCATACCCAGAGCTGCTGTAGTGAAAACGCGTACCGGGTGAGAACTCCAACTTCTGCTGCTTCAGGAATTCGAGGAACTGTTGCTCGGTCATCGGATCGGTGATCGCGCGGCCACCCGTCAGGGTCCACGGGACGTAGTCTGGAATACCACTCGTGTGGTGTACCAGTTGACGAATCGTTATGCGTGTCCCGGCTGCGGCCCCGAGGCCGGGAAGCTCCGGCAGCCATTTCCGCACGTCATCGTCGAGCGACAGGCGGCCTTCTCGCGCAAGCAGGAGGATGCTGAACGCCGTGAACTGCTTCGACAGCGAGGCGAGACCGAACACCGAACCCGGCGTGATGCGGGTCCCTGTTCCGACATCGGAGAGCCCGTACCCGTGCGAGTAGGCCAACCGGCCGGCTCGAATCACTGCGACGGCACAGCCTGGAGAACCGGCCGAGTCGTACCGCGCGAACAGCGAATCGACTCGGCGGGCCCGCGTATCGTTTGTCTCCGCCGGAGACGCGGCGCGAGCTGCTGGGGCGCTCTGCGGGTGCTGGCCCAGCACGAAACCCGGGTTCAGGGTGACCAGACTGGCGGCCGCTACGAGGCGACGAGCGGTGCGCGGCCAACGCACGATGTGAATCATGCTGTTCTCGTTGAGGTCCCCGAGACACATTCTTGATGCGTGGACAGCTATTGGTTCCGGTGCAGCGTCGTCGGGGGCCGGGGGCGACGCCATGAACCATTCATCCGGCTGGGATGTCCTATCCGCAGGCAACGTAGTGCGGTCTCATGGAGGAGTCTTGTACCAGCAGCGCGCGCCTGGGACGAACGATGCGTCAGGACCATGGGGCCGCCCCAGTGCGGGCCGGCGGGAGTGGTCGCGGGAGGTCGCGGGGTTCGTATTTGCTGAGGCGTCCTATGCGGCGCAGGCGCGGGTGGCACGCCACAGTCACGAGTTGGCGGGATTGGCGATCGTGCTCGAGGGTGGTTACCGGAAACGCATCCAGCGCATCGACCATGACTGCCGGCCTGGCACAATGACATTAGAGCCCCCGGGGGTCAGTCACGCCGAGTCGTACGGGCGCGTCGATGTGCGCGCCCTCCTCGTCGAGATTCAGCCGCGGCGCCTCGAGATGCTCGCTGACTACGCTCCCGTGCTTCGGGCTCCCATGTGCGTCGATGACAGTGCGGCCCGCACCATAGGACGGCGCGTCCGGCACGAACTGCGGGCACCGGATGCAGCGTCGGCGCTCGTGCTCGAGGGCCTGGCGCTCGAACTGGTCGCGGCGGTGGGTCGGGCGGCTGAGCGTGGCGACGGGGCACCTGTCTGGTTACGACGGGTCACCGAGCGGCTTCGCGAGGAGTTCCGGTCCGACATTGGGCTCAGTGACCTTGCGGCAGGCGTGGGTGTCCACCCCGCGCATCTGGCGCGGGCCTTTCGCGCCCGGGAAGGATGTAGCGTTGGCGAGTTCGTCCGCCGCCTTCGCATCGAGTGGGCGGCCGGTCAGATGGCAGCCACCGACACATCACTTTCGGCACTCGCTCAAGCCGCTGGCTTTTTCGACCAGAGCCATTTCACTCGGGTGTTTGCGCGACAAATGGGTACGAGCCCGGCTCGGTACCGGCTGCTGATTCGACGCTCGTAGTGCTCGCACGTAGGGCGATGTGGTGCGAACGACAGCGCCGCATGGACATCGGCGTACCGACGATACCCGCGGGACGGGGCCCGGATTTGGATCGAGTGCAGCCCACCCCGGTAGCCTGAGATCACCAGATCCGGACGCGGACCGAATCAGGCCGGACCATCGGATCGTCGGGCTGACAATGGAACGCTCGAGCGAACTCCGGCATGTTCACGATCGGCCCCAGTACGCGCC
>JANWIF010000053.1 GCA_025450035.1 Gemmatimonadaceae bacterium | reverse complement strand
GGGCGCCGGCATCGTCGCCCCCTTCCCTTCGCCCTTCTCCCCAGCCGCGTCCGTTAGACATGGGTCGCTTCTCCAAGCAGCGTTCTCAGCCGCGCACAGCCGCGCCGCACGCGCATCTTGAGCGCGGACACCCCGGCTCCGGTCACGACCGCCATCTCCTCGTACGACAGGTCGGCGCCAAACCGCAGCAGCACGGCTTCGCGCTGCGTCGGATCCAGGTGCGCGAGCGCGTGCGCCAATGCGTGGTCGCGGGCCATCGACTCCGATGGATCGAGTTGCACCGCGAAGGCGAGCGCGTCCGGATCGGCGACCGTCAACTCGGCGCGCCGGCGCCGCGCCATCGACGTGCGGCACTGGTTCACCAGAATCCGAAACAGCCATGCCGCGAACCGTTCCCGCTCCTCGTACCGCGCCAGATACCGGTACGCGCGCAGAAAACTCTCCTGCACCGCGTCTTCGGCATCCTCGCGCGTACCGAGAAGATGAATCGCCAGCCGCAGACATCGTTCGTGGTACGCCGCGACCAACGCCCCGAACGCTTCGGTGTCTCCGCCAAGCACGCGGCGCACGATGGCGGAGTCGGATGCGGTCATGCCGGATGAACTTCGGGAATCGCGGAATCGTCACTAACGCCCGCGGAGGCCGGCGTCCGCGCTCGGCGGACGAGGAACGTGAACTGCGGAACGCTAGCGCCGTACGCCCACGCAAGTAAGCCCCGGGTCGCCTGGCGGCTGGTTTCCGCGCCCCTCTTTACGAAGATTATCCTCCATCATGATGCCCCCTCTCCGCGCCGATCGACCAGACAAGCGATTGATGATTCCGCGCCAACCATTCGGACGGTTCTTTCTCCCCGGTCCTACCGAGGTGAGCGCCGAGGTACTCGACGCCCAGCGGCGACCGATGATCGGGCACCGCAGCGCCGCCATGGAAGTGCTGTTTGCTTCGCTCCAACTCGGCCTGCGCGCCGTATTTCGCACGAAGCGTCCGGTCTACAGCGCCACGTCGTCGGCGACCGGCCTCATGGAAGCGGCGCTGCGCAATGGCGCGCGCCGGCGCGTGCTCGCGCTCGTCAACGGCGGGTTCGGCGAGCGATTCTATCGCATCGCGCTGGCCTGCGGCTTCGAGGCCGACGCGTTGCGCGTGGCGCCCGGCCAGGTCCACACCCCGGAGCTGCTCGTCGATGCCCTGCGCCGGCGCGACTACGATGCGGTGACGGTGGTGCACTCGGAGACATCGACCGGCGCGCTCAATCCCGTGGCCGCGCTCGCGCAGACAGCGCGAAACGCAAGCGACGTGATGCTGCTCGTGGACAGCGTGAGCGGAATCGGCGGCGTGGCGGTGGAGAGCGATGCGTGGCAACTGGACTTCGTGTTCACCGGTTCGCAGAAGGCCTTGGCGCTGCCGCCGGGCCTTTCGTTCGGCGTGGCACACGAGCGGTTGCTCGCGCGCGCGCGTTCGGCGCGCGGCCGCGGCATCTATTTCGATCTCGTCGACTTCGAGGCGTTCGTGGGCCGGCACCAGCCGCCCCATACACCCGCGGTCTCGCTGTACTACGCCCTCGACGTACAACTGGAGCGGATTGCCGCCGAGACGGTGGAGGCGCGTTGGGCGCGGCACACCGCGATGGCCGAGCGGTGTTGGGCATGGGTCGATGAGATGCGCGAGCGCGGATTCCCGTTAGGCATCCTCGCGCCGATCGGCTACCGCTCGCCGACCGTTACCTGTCTCACGCTTCCCGCGGGCCGGTCCGCGCCCGCGGTCGTCGCCGCGCTCGCCGCCCGCGGTTGGACCATCGGCGCCGGCTACGGCGACCTCGCCGCCACGACGATCCGCATCGGACACATGGGTGATCACACGGTGGCCGAGTTGGAGGCGCTGCTCGATGCGCTCGGCGAGGTAGTAGGAAGAGGTAAGAGGTAGGGGTGAAGAGGGGATAGGGCGAGTGGGAAGGACTGAATCAAGTCCTCCCCACTCACCACTATCCCCTCGTCGCTCTTCGCTCTTCCTGCTTCCTACCTGTTCCTACCTGTTCCTACCTGTTCCTAGCTCCCTAGAACGTCGCGAACGCCGACCGCATCACTTTCGTCGTATCGCCTACGTACACGAATTGAATGTGGCTGAAGTAGTGCTGCGCCGCGGCGCGCACACGACCGGTGGTGACCCGTCGCAACTCTTCCATCGCGTCCGATGCCTTGCGATAGTCGCCCTCGTACAGTTGGGCACGCGCCAGAAAGTCCGCCTGCGCGTTGTCGGTGCTGTTGTTGGCCAGGTAGTCGAAGATGAATGCGTCGGTGAAGTAGTGCATGTCGATCAATTCGGTCGGCAAGTGACGCACGAAGTCCACCTGCTCCTTGATGATCGGCAGTACGCGATCCGGTAGATTGGTGGTGAAGTAGATCCCGCCGGTCGCGATCGCCCGATCGGTGAACGGCGCGAACGCGGCGTAGCTGAGCGCGTGTTCCGTGCGCACCTTCTGCTGGATGCGCGAGGAGAGCAGCTCTGTGGCTACGCGAAACGCCGGATAATCTGGCGATGAGGCCGGCGGTCCCTCGAACACGCCCAACACATAGTTCGTCGCCACGTGTCGCTCGCGCAACACCGCGGGCACGAGTTCGCGTGGAGCGGTCGCGGGGAGCGCCCACACGTACTGGCCCGCGGGGAGCGTGGCGAGCGTCGCCGCCACGGCGTGCTCCACCGACTCGCGGCTCACGTTGCCTACCACCACGAGTAGCATGCGCGACGTGACGATCTGCGCTCGCGCGTAGCCGGCGAGGGCAGCGGAGTCGAGTCCGGGGAGCGACGTCTCAGTTCCTTCCGGCTGCAGCGCGTAGGGCTGTCCGTTGAAAGACACGCTGTCGGACAGGAGTGACAGGTATCCATCGGGGCTCGTGTGACGCTCGCGCACGCGTTCGATCATCTGATTGCGCACCAGCGCCACGTTCGCGGACGACAGCGTCGGGTGCATCAAGCGGTCGGCGAACACGTTCCACGACGAGTCGAACTCCTGTGTGATCGAGCGAAACCCGAACAGGGTCCAGTCATCGGTGGCATCGAGCAGCAGGTCGCTGCCCGTCCGCGACCATGCGCGACGCGTCGTGTCGTCTGGATATTTCATCGTGCCGTACTTCGACGCACGCAGCAGCAGCGATTCGATCCCCTGCGTGGCCGGCGTGAGCTGCCGTCGTCCGCCTAACAGGTAGAGGTGGACGGCCACGACGTCGTTCGCGTAGTTGGGGCGCTGGATGATGTGGACGGCGCCTACGGTGTACGAGATGGTCACGCTGTCCAGCGGCACCAGCCGCCCGGTCTCGGTGGTGGCCTGCAGCTGCTGTTCCGGACGCGCGCTCGCGCAGGCGGCGGCCGCGATCATTGCGACCGCGAAGATCGTTGCCCTCGCGGCGAACGCAACGCGTATCGCGAAGCGCGTCATTTCTCCTCCGTCATGGCGACGTACTGCTGGAGCATGCGGGCGATCGACGGCGCATCGGCCTGTTTGGCCAACACGCCGATCACGTACGGCCGCCCGGACAGATACCGTTGGGCGAACTGCGCGAGGTCCGCCGGCGTGCGCGTCGAGAGGCTGTCGCCGTAGGACATGTAGTAGTCCAGACCCGCGCTCGCCCACCAATCGGCGTACTCGCTGGCCATCGCGGCTGCGAGCTCCAGGTCGAAGGACTGCGCCACCCGGCGCTGCTTGGCCGCAATGCGCAGTTCCTCGGGCTCGAAGTAGTCGGCGCTTCCCATTTGCGTGACCTCGGCTTGCAGCACCGTGAGCGCGGCCGCGAGATTGGGGAGCGTGGTGGTCCCGAAAAAGTGAATCGGGCCAACGTGTGCCAGTGTTTCGTAGCCCAGGTCGGCGCTCTGGAAGAGCCCGGATTCCACCAGCCGCTTCTGGAATTCCGACTGCTCATCGCTCAACATCTGCGACAGCACATCGGCCGAGTACGTGTCGCCGCGATTGACCGTCACGCTCGGTCCCTGCCAGGCGACTTCGACCGTCACGTCGCTCACATCTCCGATGACCACGAGGCTCCGAACGGAGTCGAGCTTCGGCATGGGCGGCACGGGATGCGCGACGTACGGATCGGGAGTGCGCTTCCACCCGCCGAAGCGCGACTGCGCCCACTCGAATACCTTGGCCGTATTGACATCGCCCGTCACGACGAGCGCCGCATTGTTCGGCACGTAGTAGCGGTGAAATATCTCCGTCAGATGGCTCGGCGAGGCGGCCAGCAGCGCGACCGTCTCGCCCAAGGTATTCTTGCGAGGCCATCCCGTGCCCCAGAGGTTGAAGTCCACTTCGCGCTCCAGGTGCTCGCGCGGATCGGACAGGTCGCGGCCCATCTCGTTGAGCACCACGAAGCGCTCCCTGTTCAACTCGTCGACCGCGAAGCGCGGCTCGCGGACCAGCGTCGCGAGCATCGCGACGGCGCGGTCGACGTTGGTCGACGGCACCGTCAAATAATACGTGACGCGTTCCTCGCTCGTCGTTCCGTTATACGACGCGTGCAGTTCACTCGCCTGTTGGGCGAACGTTTCATCGTTCAAGGCGCGATAGCCGGTGAACAGCATGTGCTCGAACAGGTGGGGCACGCCCTGATCGGAGGAGTCCTGCGCCATCGCCCCTGTCTTGACCACGACTTCCACGGTCGCCAGCGGGACGGCGTGGTTCTCGACGACGATCACCTGCAGCCCGTTGGCGAGCGTCCGCTCGTGCGTGATGCGGTCGAGGGTGGTTTGTTGAGCGGAGGCGGGAGCTCGCGGCGCAACGAGGAGGGTACCGAGCGCGGCGGCGGCGGAGACTGCGAGCCGTACCCATGGGCGGACGGGACGGCGCGGAGCACCGCCCGTCTCCGATACGGCGGCCAACGACATGAGTGCACGCTCCAGGCGTAGGATGCGCGCGCCGCGACCTCGCGGTGCGACTGACCACAACCTGACGACGCACCGGTGACGACGCAAGAGGCCGCCGTATCACGGGCCCCCAGCCCTACGTTAGGCCGCCGGTAAGGCGCCCAACGGCGCCGAATCTGCCGCCGTCAGGCCGGCCAGGCCCCGAGGAGCCGGCGCACCAGTACCAGTTCGCCCAGGTGGTACGAGGTGTGGGACGCCGCAACCAGCACTTCGCGCAGAAGATGCTGTCCCGCACCGTGCGGGAAGCGCGCGAACACGTCCGTCGCCGAATTCGCCACCAGTCGCTCGAGCGCGTCGCGATCCGACCGGAACCGGGCGATGCTCGCATCCCACGCGGCCGACGAGGGAGGCGCCGGATTCGTCGGCCAGTAGCCCGCTGGAAAATCCGGGGACACGTGGCCCGGGTCGCGACTGAATTCGAGGATGTCCCACTGCGCGATGCGCATGTGCTCGAGAAGCATCCAGGGAGAGAAAGGCGAGCCGGCGGGCCGGCGCCCACGCAGCTCCGCCGGGAGGTCGGCCACCACGGCATCGAACGTGGCGTGCGCCCCGCCGCCGCGCAGCAAGGCCACCAGCTGCTCCCGGAGCGCGCCATCGTTCGCCGCCGGCGATGCGGGCGCGACGCTGCGGGTCCGTGTCGCCGGCCGAGCCGGCGCGGCGGACCGCGTCCCTGCGGCGCCCTTCCGGCCGGATTTGCGTGAGTTAGGCATAGAGAACTCCTGGTGCGACGGGCGGCTTCGCGAGCCGCGATGCGCCGTCAGTGCACCGTCAGTGCATGGGATGAGCAAGCGCGAAAATCCAGATCACCGCGGCGATCAACAGCGCGATGCCGGCGATCGTCACCCGCGTCCGAATCTTTCGCGTACCGTGACTCATCGGTCAATCTCCGTGGGCATGGGGCAACGTGGGTCGTCCATGAGGGCGCCCGGCGCGGCCGGGACGACACCAACCGGCAACCGGCCGACCATCTATGATGTGAGTGACCGACAGCATGCGCCAGACGCGCAGAACGGCCGATGCAGGGCACGGTTCGTCGACCACGCCCGCTCGTCCTTGCTGTGCCCGTTGCGCGTCGCGCGACAGGGGGACATTGTTCACGCAATCGCCGCGCCGACGCGACGCGCCATTGGGTAGGCACACGCGTCCGCACCAGCCTGCAGCCCCGGCGAAGCGTATACGGCTGCCTACCACCTTCGCCCATCGCACCGCGACCCGATGACCGAGCGAGCGCCGACCGACCTGCCCCGCGCGCTCGATCCGCGGCGCGCGCACGAACCGATTCGCGTCGTGGTGACGGGCATGGGCGCGGTGACCCCGCTCGGGAACACGGTGCAGGACTCGTGGGATGCCCTCCTCCGCGGCGTGAGCGGTGCCGCGCCGATTACACGATTCGACGCATCCGCGCTCACCACGCGGTTTGCGTGCGAGGTCAAGGGCTTCGACGCGGAATCGTTGCTCGACCGCAAGTTGGCCGGCCGCACTGACCGCTATTCGCAGCTCGCACTCGTCGCCGCCGACGAGGCGCTGCGCGACGCGTCGCTCGACCCCGACGGCATGCGCGCGGACGAGCGCGACCGCGTGGGCGTGATTCTCGGAACCGGCATTGGCGGCATCGAGACCTTCGAAGCGCAGGCGCTGGTGTTCGCGCGCAGCGGACCCCGCCGGCTGTCGCCGTTCTTCATTCCGATGATGATCCCCAACATGGCGTCGGGCCTCATCGCCATGCGGCATCACTTTCGCGGACCCAACCATGCCGTGGCATCGGCGTGCGCCACCGGCAACGATGCGTTGGCCGGCGCCCTCGCGCTCATCCGCGCCGGTGCCGCCGATGTGATGCTGGCGGGCGGCAGCGAGGCAGCGGTCTGTGCGTTAGGCATTGGCGGGTTCGACGCCATGCGCGCGCTGTCCACGCGCAACGACTCGCCCGCCACGGCGAGCCGTCCGTTCGACATCACCCGCGATGGCTTTGTGTTAGGCGAAGGCGCCGGTGTCCTGGTGCTCGAGTCGCTCGCCCACGCCCGGCGCCGCGGCGCGCGCGTGTACGCCGAGCTGTGCGCCGTGGGGGCCGCCGCCGACGCCTATCACATGACGGCGCCCGATCCCGCCGGCACCGGCGTCCGCCTGGCCATGCGCCGCGCGATCGACGAGGCCGGACTGGCCCTCGAGGACGTGGATACCATCAATCTCCACGCCACCTCGACCTCCCTCGGCGACGAGGCCGAATCCGTAGCCGTGCGCACACTCTTCGGCGCGCACGCCGATCGCATGACCTCCACATCGACCAAGAGCATGACCGGGCACCTGCTCGGCGCCGCTGGCGCGGTGGAGGCCATCTGGAGCGTGCTCGCGATCGTGCACGGCCTCGTGCCACCCACGATCAACGTGCGCGAGCTCGACTCGAAATGCGACCTCTCGCTCGCACTCGGCGCTCCAGTTAGGCGGCAGGTGCGGGTGGCGCTCAATAACGCGTTCGGGTTCGGAGGTCACGACACGTGCTCGGTGTTTCGGGCCATGACGTAACCGAGCGTGCGTCGCGCAACCGCGTGCTCGCGCGACGGACGCTCCCCCCCCCTCCGCCCCCCCCCCGCTGCTCAGGCGGCGCCCGTCAACTGCTGCTGTCGCTCGATGCCGCCCTTCCGTTAGGCAGACGGCCGCGCGGCGTGGACATGCCGCGCCCGCGCATACCGCCCCACGCGCCCCCGCCGCCAGCCCCGCCACGGCCCTGCCCGGAGCCGCGCATCGACGCACGACGAGCGAGCTCGAGACGCGCCGCCTCATGCCGCTGATCCGGCGTGAGCACCGAATCCGCATCGCTCGTCGCACGCCACCGCGCCGTGCGAAGCGCATCCATCAGCGACGCCATACTATCCCGTTGCGTCGCCGTCGGCGCCTGGCGCTGCGCCTGCGTACGCGGGAACAACGAGCGCACCTTGTCGACGAGTGCGCGCTGCTGCTTCCGCGAGCTCTCGTGAATGGCGATCAATTGCGTCACCTGCGCGCCGCTCAACTGCAGCAAGGTTTGCTGGTCGAGCAGTCGGGCCGCGGGATCCGACATCATCATCATCGAGCCGCGCCGCATCGGACGAGACATCGCCATCCGACGCGGAACACCCTGAGCGAAGAGTGGCGTTGGGCTCGCCACGGGACAGAGAGCGAATGCCGTTGCCGCGAGCGCGGCGAGAGTTCCGGGCAGGTGGCCCGCCCGGTGGAACACGAGCCTTGGCAACACGTTCATCCCCCTTGCAAGAGCGCGCGGACTCCATGCACCGGCGCGCGGCAGCGGGCTGGCGAAGCGCCCCAGGGTCCACGCGATCTGGGGGCGCTGCATGGTGTACCACATCGACACGCCTGGTGTTGGGCACCGGTGATCACGCGCGCGCCGTCATCTCCTTCACCAGCGCCGTCACGGTGTTCACGGCGTTGGCGATACGGTCGGTCTCATCACGGGCAAACTCCTCGAACCCGTGCAATCGCAGGCGCAGTCCGTCGCCACGGTAGAGCGTGGACTCGAGTACCATCGCCCCGCGCGCGAAGCGGCGGGAGGCGGCCACGAGGCCTGGTGGCGAGATCCAGCTCGGCAACCGACCGTCGTGGTTCGGCGCGAAGGCCATCGACCGATGCTTCGGCATTGGTGCGCGCGAGCGCGCCGCGCGGCGAAGGTTGCTCACGCGATCACCCTTCACCGCGGCGTCATCTCACATGGCGGCGGGCGCCGCGAAGTAGTCGCGGTACGCATCGAGCCGCCAGGATATCCCCCGCCGCGCTCACTGCCGTATATGCCTAACTGCGCGCCTAAGGGATAGGCCGCAGCCCCGCCCAACTCACGCCGGCGCCAAACACCGGCTTGCCGGTCGTGATGAACACGTTCCTGGCGCTCACCGTCACGCCGAGGCCCGGCGCCAGACCCACGATTCCGACCCCGGCGCCCAACATGAACCGCCCGCCCGAACGCGAATCTCCGCATCGTCTGCTCCGGAGAACGGGTTGGAAGACATGCTACGACCCGGCGGCAAGTGAATTCATGCGCATCGTGACGTATCGTCGGCGCCCCCTCCCCTCCGCACGCCCCGGCCCTCGGCTGCACCGCGATGCGCTGCCCCCCCCCCCTCCCCACACATCCCCACACCTTCGCGCGGGCCGACTGGCGAGCACTCCCTCAAGGCGCTATCAGTTGAGGGGTGTAACGCCTGGGAATACCTTATCGCCTTGCGGGGAGTGGCGATGGAACAGCCTGATCGCCGCCCGCTCCCGATCCCGACTGGGCAGGCGGCTGTAGCCGGAACAGCAGCGAGCACCGGCCTGGTGGCGCTCTGGCGCGGCCGCGCTCGTCATGCCCTGATCGGAATAGGGGTAAGCGGCACCGCGCTCATCGTCATGCAACAGGGAGAGCTGGCCTTTCGCGGCCGGCCGTATGTTATCGCGACCGTGGCAACGCTCGTTGCCATGCTCCTCGGAAGCTGGGAAGCCGCGCTCATCACGGAAGTCGCCACGCTGCTGGGGACCATCTGGTTCGAGCTCGAGCCCGCGCACACCTGGATCATCAACGCGGATGACCAGCCGCAGTTCTGGCTGTATCTCGTGTTCCTCGCGGCCGCCAACGTGTTGCTCGCACGATCCGAGCTCGCGCGCCGCAACGCCCAACGGGCTGCGATGCTGCGCGCGCAGATTCTCGCCACGAATCCCTCGAGCATCATCACGTTCGATCCCAACGGCATGGTGTTGTTCGCCAACCAGGCGGCGTTCGATCTCGTCGGCGTTCGCACCGGTGACCGGATCGGCGTGGACTTCGATTCGGAGAACTGGGCACGCGAGACACTGGATGGCGTCGACCTTCCCCACTACCTCACGCCGTTCCGCGTGGTGCTCGCCGAGGGCGCGACGATCACCAATTGGCGCTATCGACTCCGTCCGCCCGACGGACGGTGGCGCGTCGTGAGCACGTCAGCGGCGCCGATTCTCGATCCTCGAGGCCGCGTAGCACGCGTGGTGGCCACGACGACCGACATCACCGAACAATACGCGGCCGAAGAAACCGCGCGCACGCAGCGCGAGATGGTGGAACTGGTCACGCGCCGCGTGCCGGCCGTCGTGTTCCAGTGGGAAGCTGGCGAGCACGGCGCGCGCGGCCAGTACCTGCTCATGACCGATCGCGTGCGCGAGATCCTGCATCTCGACCCGGACGCGCTCTGCGCGGGCGAAAGCATGCTCGACCACATCATCCCCGCCGACCGGGTGCGCGTCGCGGCGATTGTCGCCGACGCCGTGCGCACGCGCACGAACTGGGACTTCGAGTGCACGGTGCGGCGCGATGACAACGCGCTCGTGCGTATCCACTCGTTGGCCGGCCCTGCGCAGCTTCCCGGCGACCGCTGGGTGTGGAACGGCATCTTTCTCGACGTAACGAAGCAGCGCCGGATGGAAGCGGACCTGCTCCAGGCCCAGAAGACAGACGCGCTCGGCCAACTGGCGGGCGGCGTGGCGCACGACTTCAACAACATGCTGACGGCGATCCTGGGCTATACGGACATCCTCGCGCTCGAGCTGCCCGCCGAACAATACGAGGCCCGGGCGGATGTGGCGCAGATCCGGGAGGCGGTGGAGCGCGCCTCGTGGCTCACCCGGCAGTTGCTGGCATTCACGCGGCAGGCGGTGGTGGCGCCGCGCGACCTTGACGTGGCCGTGACCGTGGCCGAGATGGACAAGTTCCTGCAGCGGGTGATCGGCGAGCAGGTCACCGTGGTGGTACTGCCGAGCGCCGACCCGTGCGTGGTGTATGCCGATCCGGTGCACGTGCAGCAGGTGCTGCTCAATCTCGTCGTCAACGCGCGCGACGCCATGCCTAACGGGGGGACCATCATCATCGCCGTCGGACGGCTGACGGCGGATGATGCGCCGCCCGACGGCGGGCCGGCCGGCGACTACGTGACGTTGCAGGTGCGCGACGACGGGGTGGGTATTCCCGATGACGTGCTCCCCGCCATCTTCGATCCATTCTTCACGACCAAGCCCGTGGGCAAGGGGACGGGCATCGGGCTCGCCACGGTGCGCAGCATCGTCGAGGCCATGCACGGCCGCATTCAGGTTGTGAGCACGGTTGGGCATGGGACCACCTTCACGATCCTCATTCCTGCCGTCCAGACGCCCGCCGAGTCCGCCGGCGCCGAGCCGAGCCGCGGCGCGAACGCGCTGCCCATCATCGACACGCCGCGCCGGATCGTGCTCATGGTCGAGGATGATCCGCGGGTCCGGGCCATCGCCAGGCGCGTGCTGGTGAAGGCCGGATACTCGGTCATCGAGGCCCAGCACCCCGCCGAGGCGTTCGCCCTGGTCGCCCAACGCGGCGAACGCCTGGACCTCGTGATCACCGATCTCGTGATGCCCGGCATGAGCGGCACCGCGCTGGTCGAGCAGTTGCGCCGCAGCCGCCCATACCTCCAGGCCGTCTACATATCCGGCTTCACGTCGGAGGACATGAGCGCCATCACCGCCGATGCGGCGCGCTCGCGGTTTCTGGCCAAGCCGTTCTCGCCGGAGGACCTGCTGGAGGCCGTCGAGGCCCTCCTCGCCTCGTCGCGTTAGGCGGCGGCGACACGCGCGCATTGAAGGTGATGGAATGGACTGCATCAAGACGCACGGGGACACGGGTCGTCGGTCGCGCGACGGGCTGAGCTGTGGGCGCGGTGGAATGTAGCTCCGAGCCTCACGCCCGGTGGACCTTGCGGTCTTCGCCCGCCGGCCGTACTATGCCGAGATTAGTATACAATATCTCGTCCAGCATCGCACACATCTACCGGGCGCCCATCGTGATTCGGCCCTCCCTCCACCGCCGCGCGCGCGCCGCCGCCACCTTCGCGGCGATTGCCCTCGCCCTCCCCCTCTCGACCACCCTCGCCGCCCAGCGCGCGACACGGCCGCAGCCCCTCGCCGGCCTCGATGCCTACATCGAAGACGCCATGCACGACTGGGGCGTCCCCGGGTTGGCCATCGCGATCGTGAAAAACGACTCCGTCGTCTTTGCCAAAGGCTACGGCGTGCGCGAAGTGGGCAAACCCGACAAGGTCGATACCCACACCCTCTTCGCCATCGGCTCCAACACCAAGGCCTTCACCTCCGCCCTCATTGGCTCGCTGGTCGATGACGGCACGATGCGGTGGGATGCCCCGGTCACCACCTACCTGCCCTGGTTCCAGATGTACGACCCGTGGGTCACCCGCGAGCTCACCATTCGCGACGCCCTCTCCCACCGCAGCGGGTTAGGCCGCCGCGGCGACCTGCTCTGGTACGGCTCCGCGTACTCGCGTGACGACGTCCTTCATCGCATTCGGCATCTGGCGCCCAACTCGAGCTTCCGCAGCCAGTACGGCTACTCGAACATCATGGTCCTCGCCGCCGGCCAAGCCGCGGCCGCGGCGGCCGGCAAGACCTGGGACCAGCTCATCAGCGAGCGCATCTTCCGCCCGCTGCACATGACGGAATCCAATACGAGCGTCGCCACCCTCGCCGGCCTCCCGGATGTGGCCACCCCGCACGCCATCGACAAGGGAGTGCCCACACCCATTCCCTGGCGCAACATCGACAACATCGGACCGGCCGGCTCGATCAATTCGAGCGTCACCGACATGGCGCAGTGGCTACGCCTCCAGCTCGCCGGCGGCACGCTCAACGGCACCACGATCGTGAAACCGGCGACCCTCGAGGAAACGCACTCGCCGCAAACGATCATCCCGTCCCGCCCCGATTCGCTGTTTCCCTCGGAGCACTTCACCGACTACGGCTTCGGCTGGGTGCTCCAGGATTACCGCGGTCGCAAGCTCGTGTGGCACAACGGCGGGATCGATGGCATGCTCTCCGAGGTCCGCCTCGTTCCCGAAGAGAAACTCGGTATCGTGATCCTGACCAACGGCGAAGGACACGCACTCAACCCCGCGCTCGCCTACCGCATCATGGATGCCTACATGGGCGCGCCGGCGCGCGACTGGAGCACGATATTCCTCACGCGCTTCAAACAGGCACAGGCCAAGGAGGCCGCCGCCGAGCAGGCGGTGATCGCGGCCCGGGTCCCGAACACCACACCCTCGCTCCCGCTCGACAAATACACGGGCACGTACTCCGATACGCTGTACGGCGACGCGCACGTCACGCTCGAACACGGCAAGCTCGTGCTCCAGTACGGGCCGTCATTCACCGGCAACCTGGAGCACTGGAACTACGATACCTTCCGTGTCACCTGGCGTGATGCGCGTCAAGGCTCGGCGTTCGTGACGTTCACGCTCGACGCCCGTGGCAAGACCGACGGCATGGACGTCCAGGGCATCACCACCTTTCACGCCGCGCCGCCGGCTCCCGCGAGCTCCCCCCGTTAGAGGCACAGGTGTGCATGTGGTTCAACACGTCATATCGACCGGCCGCGCTCGCCCTGGGCGCCGGCCTGCTGCTGTTCGCCGCCGCCGCGCCGGTTCGGTCGGCGCCCCAACCCCACCACGCCCAGCCGCCTAACGCAACACCGGCCGCGCGAACGGCCGCGGCGCGGAGCGATTCCGCCGTCGCCGCTGCGCTCGATGCGTTCGTCAGGCACGAGATGCGCCAGAAAAGCCTCCCCGCGTTTTCCGTCGCGCTCGTGAATGACCAACGCATCGTGTGGAACAAGGCCTACGGGGTGGCTCGATTCCGCGACAGCACGCCGGCCAGCGACCGCACGGTCTACCGCGTGGGAAGCGTCTCCAAGCTCTTCACCGACATCGCCATCATGCAGCTCGTCGAGCGCGGCCAGCTCGACCTGGATGCGCCGGTGAGCCGCTACGCGCCCGACGTGCATCCAAAAAATCCCTACCGCACGCCCATCACGCTGCGCGAGCTCATGGCCCACCGGTCGGGCCTCCAGCGCGAGACCCCGGTGGGGAGCTACTTCGATGACCACGCGCCATCGCTCGCCGCCACCATGCGGAGCCTCAATGCCACCACGCTGGTCTATCCGCCGGGGACCCGCACCAAATACTCCAACGGCGGGATCGCGCTCGTGGGCTACGTGCTCCAGCGCACCCAGCACCAGCCGTTCGCCGCCTACGTCAAGCACGCCGTGCTCGACAAGTTAGGCATGAGCGACAGCTACTTCACGCGCGACCCGGCCATCGCCGCCAACGTCGCCGACGCGCTCATGTGGAGCTACGATCCGCGCACCTTCCCCGCGCCCACGTTCGAGTTAGGCATCGCGCCCGCGGGGAGCATGTATACCACCACCGCCGACCTGTCCCGCTTCCTGAGCGCGCTCTTCGCCGGCGGACGCGGCGTGAACGGCCGCATCCTGCGGCCCGAAACCCTTGACGCGATGTGGCGCCCGCAGTTCGCCCGCTCCGGACAGACCACCGGATTCGGACTCGGCTTCGCCCTCGACACGCTGGATGGCCACCGCGAGATCGGCCACGGCGGCGCGATCTACGGCTTCGCCACGCAGCTCGCCGCCCTGCCCGATGAGAAGTTGGGCGTGGTGACCGTTACCACCGTCGACGGCGCGAATGCGGTCACCAGCCGCGTGGCACAGGAAGCGCTC
>JANWIF010000052.1 GCA_025450035.1 Gemmatimonadaceae bacterium | reverse complement strand
TCCCCGGCGCCAGCAGCCGTGAGATGGGGCACCCCGTCTTGGCACTCTCGGCCGCGGCGTCGAACTGAGCCTTGTCGGCGCCGGGTAGCTGGCACTTCACGTCGAGATGGATGCTGGTGACGGTCCAGCCGCCTTCGAGCTTTTCGAGGGTCACCGTCGCGTCGGTCGTGATCGACTCAGCGGTCAAGCCGACGGTGCGGAGCTGAACGGAGAGCGCCATCGCGAAACACCCCGCGTGCGCCGCGGCGATCAGTTCCTCGGGATTGGTGCCGGCCCCTGTCTCGAAGCGGCTGCCGAGCGAATACTGCGCCGCCTTCAACACACCGCTCTGCGTGCTGATCGTACCTCTGGCTTCCTTGCCCAACCATACCGCCGTTGCTTTCCGGTTCATGGCCTCGCCTCTTCTCCGAGTACGTTAGATCGATCGCGGAACTCAAGGATACCGTTCGCGTCGCCACGATGCATGCACGGCTGGAGACCACCCGCACCGCGCACGGTTGCACAGGCCCGGCCGGATGTCGCCTCGAGGAGTTGCGGCGCCGGGGTCGGGTTGCCGCCCGCCCACGCCGGCGCGATACTCCATCCCATACCTCGCCGCAATCGCCGCCGTCTGTCCTCTTTCGATGAGCTGATGATGAAGTTCGGACGCATCGCAGTCGCACTCGCCGCCGGTTTGTTCCTCGCGGCATGCTCCAGTTCGACTTCCACGACGAATCCGCCGCCGCCGCCGCCCGCCCCGCCGCCACCACCGCCGCCGCCGGTGACGCAGCACCTCTATGTCGGCCAGGACGACATCCCGGGCTCGATCCTCGTGTACAACCTGCCACTCACCACGACGAGTGTGCCGGTCGACACCGTGCCCTACAACGCGGACGTCAACCTCGGCATCAATGCCACGACGCTCGTGGCGAACAGGATCTCGGACTACACCGTCTCGTTTTTCCACCTGCCGCTGACATCGGCAAGTGTCCCTTACGCCACTCTGCCGGTGGGATTGCTCGAGACGCCGCTCCTGTTGCCGGGTGGCTCGCTCTATCTCGCGGCACCGGACACGATCAACGTGTACTCCGCACCGTTCAGCAGCGGCTCGACGCCCAGCAGCCGGATTGGCATGCACAACTTCACCGCCCACGCCATGACCGTCGATCCCAACGGCAGCATCTATGCGGCCGACGCGACCGAGATCGACGTGATCACCGGCGGCTCAGTCGTCACGACGCTGACGGCGGCACCCGGAACCGAATTCGACGCGCTCGCTGCCAGCGCGACGCAGCTTTTTGCGTGCGAGGGAACCGGCTTTGCCAGTCACGTCTTCGTGTACGCGTTGCCACTCACGGCAACGTCGACCCCCACGGTCCCCAGGAATTCGGGGACCGTCGGCGCCAGTGGCTGCGCGCTCGATGCCAGCGGCAATCTCTATATCACCTGGGGCCCGACGGTGGTCGTCTTCACTCCGCCATTCACCAGCGGCAGTACCCCTGCGCTCAATCTTTCGGTGAGCGGCGGCGGAAGCGGCATCGCGATCGGACCGTGACCCTGGTGCGCCGGATGCGCCGAAGCATTCCGAACGCGCCGGCGCGCAGCGTCAGGACTTGTAGAGCACGCCGATCGCCGCGCCAACCGCGGTCCATTCCACGAAGTACGCCACGCCCTGCATCACCATGAGCTTCGAGCCCAACGCCAGGTTCACGTAGTTGTGCACCACGAACGCACAGACGACGAAGACGCCAATCAGCGCGCCGAAGCGCACCCCGTCGGCGAGGCCGTAGCCGTCCCGATATCCGAGGGCGTAGACCAAAGTCACAGCACCGATGGCGACGAGCGTCGCGATCATCAGCGTCGGCATCCGCGCCATCATCCCGTCGCGTTCTCGAAAGACGGCCGGGTACTTCCGGCCTTCGGCGATCATCTGCGGCACCAGAAAGAAGATGGCCGTTCCGGCCGCGAAGTACGCCATGAAGCCGCCGACCGTGGCGAGCGCGATGCGTCCGGGGTTCATCGATCCTCCCCACAGTCAGGATGTGCTCCGATCACTGCCCGGCCGGCGGCTGCCACAACTCGACCTTGGTCCCTTCCGGGTCGATCACCCAGCCAAACCTTCCGTACTCGGAGTCATCGGTCTTTTCGAGGACGTTGCATCCTTCAGCCTTGAGCGCGGCGAGCAATGCGGTCAGGTCGTCCACCCGGTAGTTGACCATGAACGATGCCTGGCTTGGCGCAAACTGGTTGCTCTCGTCGTTGGCGATCAACCACGCCGTCGTCCCACCGACAGGCTTCCCATCCGCGTCGGTCCAGTCGAACGCCGCACCGCCCCACGGCTGGACGTCGATGCCGAGGTGGCGCTTGTACCAGGCTTGCAGTGCCGGCGCGTCCTTCGCCTTGAAGAAGATGCCGCCGATGCCAGTGGCTCGCCTCATGGGGTCTCCGATCTGCCGTGATTTTGTGAGTTGCTGAGGCGACCTACCGACGTCACCGTCACCTGCTGACTACCGCATCAACCTCTCCGCGAAATACGTGAACTCGAGCGCTGTAGTGTGGGCGCGCTCCTTGAGATTCGCCCCCGAGCCGTGACCTCCCTCGGTCACCTCGAAGAACAGGTACGGATCACCCATCGCCGCCAGCTTCGCCGCGAACTTCCTGGCGTGTTGCGGACCGACGCGGTCGTCCTTGGTGGTGCTCCAGATCAGCGGTTCCGGGTACCGGACGCCCTTGCGGAGGTTCTGGTACGGCGAGATCGACGCCAGGAACGCGCGTTCTGCGGGATTGGACACGCTGCCGTATTCGCCGACCCACGACGCGCCCGCATCGATCTTCTCGAAACGCAGCATGTCAAGCAGCGGCACCTGGATGTCCACCGCGCCCCACAGGTCGGGATGCTCGGTGAGCTCCACACCCATCAGCAACCCGCCGTTGGATCCGCCCATGATGCCGAGATGCGGGGTGCTGGTGATGCGGCGGGCGATCAGGTCGCGCGCCACCGCGGCGAAGTCGTCATAGATCACCTGCCGGTGCGTCTTGAGGCCGGCCTCGTGCCACGCCGGCCCGAACTCGCCACCGCCGCGGATGTTCGCCAGCACGAAGACGCCGCCGTGCACGAGCCAGAGCTTGCCGGTCATCGCCGTATAGCTCGGTGTCATCGATATCTCGAAGCCGCCGTACGCCGTGAGGATCGTGGGATTCGATCCGTCACGTGGCATTGTCCGGGGATGCACCACGAAATACGGCACGCGGGTGCCGTCCTTCGACGTTGCTTCAAGTTGTTCGACGGTATCCCGCGACGCGTCGAATTCCGCAGGCAACGCCTTGAGCTGGCCTGCTGCGCCCGTCGCCGTGTTCGCTTCCCAGACGCTGGTCGGCGTGAGGAAGCCGGTAACAGAGACGAACGCTTCATCGCCATGAATGTCGGCATCGGCGATACCGGTGGCGAGGTTGTCGGCGAACGGGAGTTGCTTCCTGGTCCAGCTCCCGTTCGTTCCGCGCGAAAACACGTAGACCCTGCCCCGGACGTTTTGATAGATGCTGGCGACGAACTGGTTGCGCGTCGATGCGGCGCCGCCGACCGACTCACGTGGCCCGGGAACAAAGACGGCGACCGGCTTGAGGTGCATCGGGTCCGCCATCGCCTGGGCGAGATCAAACGTCGCCAGCGACCCCGCGGGGATCGCCGCGCCAGCGCCCCATGGCTCCGAGAGTTGTACCACGACCTGGCCGTCCACCATCGCCACCAGGCTGCTCTTGAGCGGGACCGCGAGTCGCGTTACGCCGTTCGGGCGCACCAGATACGTCTCGGCCTCGAACGTGCTCGTCGGGCGGAGGATCACCGTAGCATGATGCCCGGCGCCGTCCCACACTGTACTGGGCGAGACACCGTAACCGCCGTCCGTGGCGGCGCCGCGGAAAACTTCGGTGGCGCCGGCGAGTGGCTGCCCACGGACAACGCGCTTGACGATGAATGGATACCCCGACGCGGTGAGCGCGCCCGGCGTCCATTCGCGCGCCACGAGGAGCGTGTCGGTGCCGACCCAGGTGAAGCGCTGCTTGCCGTGCGGCAGCACGAATCCGTTCGCGACAAAGGTACGGGTGCCGAGATCGAACTCGCGGGCGGTGTTGGCGTCTTCGCCGCCGTCGGATAGCACGATCATGCAGCGCCGTTCGGCCGGCATGGCGCAGTCGGCGCCCTCCCAGACCCAGTTGGCCTTCTCGGCGCGTGCCAGGGAGTCGAGGTCGAGTACCGTGGTCCAGTCGGGGTGCGCAGTGCGATAACTCGCGGGGGTGGTACGCCGCCAGATCCCGCGCACGTGCGCGCTGTCCTGCCAGAAGTTGTACAGCGCGCCGCCGATGAACTGGGCGCCGGGAATCCGATCGCGGGCCTGTGCGATGGCCAGCGCATCGCGGTAGTACGAGCCGTAGTGCGGATCCTTCTCCAGCACCGCCATCGTCCTGGCGTTTTCGGCGTTGACCCACGACATGGCGCGAGCCCCGTGCTGCTCCTCGAGCCAGAGGAATGGGTCGCTGGCGGTATCGGCCGCGGGCTTGGCCTGAGCTGTCGCGGTGGCAACGCCGCCACCGAACAGGGCGGCAACGACTGCAACAACAGTGCGGAAGCGCATCGCGGTTGTCCGGGTTGGCGAGAGCAGAGAATCTAGCCACCCACGGGCGCCCGTCGAGCGCCCTCAATCCTTCCGGTGTCCGCCGTGCCGATGGTACTTGCGGCGTCCACGTTCGATCAGTTTTTCGGCTGGCCCCGGACCGGTCCATTTCGTCACCGTGAATGACCTGCCCAGCGTGCGATTGTAGTCCTCGAAGAAGGCGCGGAAATCCTTGATCTGTTCCTTCGGCAGGCGCCGCGCCGACTTGATCGGCGCGTACCGCCGGCTCGTCAGCGGCACCGCCAGGAAGCGATCATTGCGCACCGGCTTGGCCTGATCTTTCTCGACCTGCTTCCCTTCGATCACACCAATGATGCGCACCAGCACCACGCAGCCGCAGTAGGTCGTGCCGTCGTTGAGGAGCAGCACGTCGAGCGGGTCACCATCGTCACCGCGCGTTGCTGGAAGAAACCCGAAGGCGTAGGGAAAGACCGTGCCTTCCGGCAGGATGTGCGACATGGTGTACACGCCGTGTTCACGGTCGTAGTGGTATTTCGCGGTTGATCCCTGCGGCGTTTCGATCACCACTCGCCACGCGTGTTTCCGGGCGTCCCACGGCGGAAGGTCGGCATGCCCCTTCATCCTCTGCTCCACGAAGTCGTCGATTGCGATGACGACTCAACGCGCTACCGTCACACGGCGGCCGGCAGCGCGTCGTGCGGGAGATACGGTCCACTCCGCAAGTCGACCGCGCATCGCCCGTGGTGCACAGCCCTACATGACGTCGAGCGTTCCGTTGGCGAAGAGGGTTTCTTCGCCATTGGTACACGACGCTATCCAGGTGACGTTGTCGTAATGTCCCGATGGGATCCCGGTAAACGTCGCGTGGGTTCCGTCGGGGCTCGTCGTCCCGACAAAGTTCTGCGTCTGACCGTTGATGGGGACCGAGAGAATGATCGATTCTCCCTGGGCGAAGTTGCCGCTGGCGATCACCACACCGGTGGTTGGCGAGGTCTTGCTGTGGAAAGAGGATTGGCAGAGGGGGTGGCTGTCCCCGCCGCCGCAGCTGAGAACGGGAAGAGCGGCGGCGAGGAAAAGGCATGCACGCAGCACGTTTGTGCTGATCCGGTGCGGGCCCGCACGCGAATCACGGCGATGGGCGTTCATGTGGACCCCGGCGAAGCAGACCCGTTGAACGTATGCCGTGAGGCTGGCGCCGCAAGTCGGAGCCCACGGCGCCGCCGATGCAGAACTATGTCGCCGGTGCGCCAGACGAAATCGTCCGCCGACCCCGGCTCCGGACGAAGAGGTACGAACCGGCGACCAGGATGCCTGCTCCGAGCTGGGCCAGCAGGGTCTCCGCCGTCGGGAACACCGCGAACCAGAGGCCGGTCCATTGCGGAATGACGTGTTCCAACCGGGTCAACGGGGTCGTGCTGATCCAGTGGGCGAGCTGCATCTCCTGCGCCTCCTCGCCCACCATGACCAGGAGCACCGCGCCGAGCATCACGCCGGTAGCGACGAGCATGCGCCGAAAAGGGAGGCGCTTGTGGAGGGTGAACGTGAGCAGCCCGACGAGCACGGTCAGCAACAGCCCCAATGCCACGCCCCGTGACACGGGCCGCGTGCCAAGCTTGATGCGATAGCTCTGCAGGAAGAGCACGACCTCGAAGCCCTCGCGGTACAGCGAGGTGAAACCGAGCAGGCCGAACCCGATCAGCAGGCGGATCCTCGACGACCGCTCGGCGTGCGCATCCTGCAGCAGCACCTTCTTGCGCCGGTTGTGCAGTGAAATCCAGCCGGTCCAGTAGAGCTTGTGAAAGAACCAGTTCATCACGACGAGCAGCACGACGATCGCGAGCAGCCCCGTCGCAGCCTGCAGCTGCAGCGCGGAGACGTTGGCCGACAGCGAGTCCACGACCGCGATCGCGACACTCCACGTGGCGAGCGTCGCCACAAATGCCACGGCGATTCCGATCACGATCGGCCGGCGGTACGGCTGACTCGACCCGACCATGCTCGCCATGATCACGGAGACCACGAGGACGCACTCCAGTCCTTCGCGAAACACCAGCACGCCGATGTCGACGATTGCCGACACCGGCGAGACTCCGGCCGCGGTCGGATCCGCGCTCGCGCCGCCGCGCATCGCCCACCACGCCACCACCGCAACGAGGAGTGCCACGGCGACGCCCGCGATTGCAGTCGGCGTGAGCGCCGAGCGGTGGACGATCCCGGCATCGGGTCTGCTCACCAGAGCAC
>JANWIF010000051.1 GCA_025450035.1 Gemmatimonadaceae bacterium | reverse complement strand
CCCCCCCCCCCCCCCCCCCCCCCCCCCCCCCCCCCCCCCCCCCCCCCCCCCCCCCCCCCCCCGGGGCGGGGCCGCGGCCGCATCCTTGGACGAGCACGCACCGAGGACAAGGGCGACGATCACGAGGGCAGCGGGACTGCGCGAGGGGCCGGGTCGCAGGTTATTCATGCTCTACTCCGGAGGAAGCAGTCGCGAGCGGGGCACCGACCGCGAGCTCGAGTTGCGCGACGGCGTCGTTCACGGCGCCGAGCGCGTCGGTGTATTGCGTTTGGGCATCGAGCAGCGTGCGTTTGGCGTCGAGCACTTCGAGCGCCGACGAGCCGCCGAGGACATAGCTGGTGTCCGCGATGTGGTACGCCTGCTGCGCTTCGGGGAGCAGCTCATCGCGGAGATACATCACTTGCCGGAGCGCGGTGACGGCGCCCGAGTAGGCGACGCGGACTTCCTGATCCACCTGGGCCGCGAGGTCGCGCCGGGTGGCGGCGAGCTCGCGTTCGTGGTGCTGTGATTCGGCGAGTTCACCGCCGGTGTGCTGCCAGAAGAAAATCGGGAATCCGATACCGATATCGGTCTGGTACGAGGCCGGCGCGCCGATGACGCCCAGCCGAGTTAGGCCGACGGTGATGTCGGGGAGCCAGAACTCCTTGGCCAGCGTGGTAGCCGCACTGGCGCCGGCGCGTTGGGCATCGAGGCTGGTGAGCTCGGGCCGCAGCGCCGCGGCCCGGTGCTCCAGCGTGGCGAGCTCGGGCAGGGGCGGCGGCACATCGAGCGAGTCAGCCGGCGCAATGGCCGCGCCTAACAAGCGTCCGATGAGCCGGTTGAGCGAGGCGCGCGCGTTCACCACGGCGCGCTCGCCGGAAATGATATCGTTCTGCGCTTGGGCGACGTCGACCTTGGCCTTGACGACGTCGAGACGCGGGCTGGTGCCTCCCTCGAAGCGGGCCTGGGTGCGAGTGAGGAAATCCTCCGACAGCTGCTTGGCCTGCTGAAAGTCATCGAGGTGGCGGAGCGCGACGAGCAGCGAGTCGTACGTTTGCGATGTCTGTGAGGCGATCTGCTGCTGGAGTTGCCGGTACGAGAGCTCCGACGATTGGACGTCGGCGCCCGCCACCTTGCCGCGCAGCCGGATGCGGTCGGGGAACGGGACGGTGAGGCCCAACGAGTAGTCGTGTTCGGTGGCCGTGTGCGGGCTGAGTACGCCGCTCTGCCCAATGATGCTCGCCGACAGCGATGGATCGGGAATCGCGACGGCTTGCGTCACCCGGGCGCGGGCCTGCGCCACCTGCTCGCGTGCGGCGACAAGCGTTGGATTGTGCGCGAGCGCGGAATCGATGGCCTGCTGCCGCGTGAGCACGAGCGGCGCGCCGCTGTCGACGAATATCGGCGGCGGCAGGGTGCGCCCGGAATCCGCGCGCGGACGCGCGATCGGCTGTTGCGCGCCCAGCGATGCGGCGGTAGCCGCCGTCATCAATACACCAATGGCCCTCCCCACGTACATGACCCACCTCGTGCTGGTGTGACCGGGCGCTGCATCGAGGCAGCGAATCCGGACCGCTCGCACGGATCCGGGAATGCAGGCAGCGCGCACACACGCGCTGACGGGCACAGCGGATACTGCGGAGCGGAACAGCGGGCGCTCGGGCGACGGAGGTCGCGCGGCGAAACGTCCCTTCAGCGGGACGCGAGGAGCAGGAGAGGCGGAGGTCGCGGGGTGTGTGGCTCGATGCGCCGCGCGCGCGTCACGATCGGGCGCCGGTCGATGCGCGGCAACGCGCGGTGCAACGCTGTCAGGCGCGGCACATCGGGACGCTCGGGGTTGCTGCTGGCGCTCAACGAAAGTGCCGTACAGGCCGGACAGTCGGCGGGGTTGTGGCTGTGGTGCAGGTGTGTGCCGCCGGCCTCGACGTGCGCCGGAGCGCTCACGGACGCGACGGCTTCGGCGGCCGGCGCAATACCGACCGCCACCACCTGCGCGATGAGCGCCAGTGTGGCGGCCAGGCGCGGCAGCCGAAAGCGACGCGAGATCAGGGTGGCGGGCACGTTCGTCATACGCACAACCTAGCGGCGTCGCTGTCGCGTGTCACCAACGGCGTGCGTGGGGCGGGCGATCGCAACGCCGCCGGCGTAAACACGTGGGTGCCGAGCAATTCGCTCACGGTTGCGGTTTGAGGATGTCGAGCGGGTCAACCGGCCGGCCTTCGGGGCGCATTTCGAAATGGAGGTGCGGCCCGAGTTCCGGGTCAGTGGAGCCCACGTAGCCGATGACATCGCCTTTGCTCACGACGTCGCCTTTTTTGACGGCGACCTTCTCGAGGGAGCCGTAGACGGAGTAGTCGCCGCCCGGGTGCTCGATGATCACGGTGAGGCCGTACGTGCCGAACGGTTCGGCGACGCGCACCTTTCCGGCCGCGACGGCGCGGACCGGCGCGCCCTCGGGCGCCTTGATGCCGATGCCGTTCCACCGGACGGTGGTGTTGTTGGGGTTCACCACGCGGCCGAAGTTATAGATGAGGGAGCCGTCCACCGGCCAGTCGAGCCGGTTGGCGGCGCTGCGGAAGGCGCTGGCGACTCGCGGTGCGTTAGGCGAAGCGCGTTCAGCGCGAACGCGGGCCGCTTCGAGGGAGGCGATGACGTTGGTGAGGCGGCCCTCGTCGCTGGCCAGTTGCTTGATGCGCCGGTCCGTGAGTGCCGCGCTCTGCTGGGCGCTGTGCAGGCTGTGCGCTTGTTGGGCTTGCAGGTCGCGCAAGCGCTTCTCTTCGTCGGCCTTTTCCTCGCGACTCTCCTCCATGTCGCCCTGGAACTTCACCAGGTTGCCGCGCTGACGGTCGATCTGCTTCCGCAGGTCGTCAACGCGGCGGACGAGCACGCGATCGCGGATCGCCACCAGGTGAAGATACTTGTACCGGGCGACGAGATCGCCGAAGCTGTTGGCCGACAGCAGCACTTCGAGCGAGAACAACGGGCCGCGCTTGTAGATATCCACCAGGCGCCGCTGGAGGATGACGCGCTTGAGCGTAAGCTCATCCTGCGCCTGCACGAGATCGGACGTGGTGCTCGCGACCTCGGCGTTGATCGCATCGAGTTGTGCGTCGAGGGAGCGGACGACGCTGGCCGTCATGTCCGCCTCGCGATTGAGGTTGTCCACTTCTTCCGACAGGTCGTGCACCGTGTTCTGCAGCGCGGCCCGGCGCTGTTCGAGCGCTTGCCGCTCGCGGCGCAATTCCTGCAACTTCTGCCGTTCGGTTCGAAGTTTTTCTTCGGGCGTATCGGCGGCTTTGGTGGGTGCGCCTTGCGCCTGCGCCGGGGCGCGGAGCGCGGCGCCGCTCAGGGCGGCGAGCGCTAGGCCTAACGCAAGCGCGGCGCGGCGGCCATGCCGCCGGAGTCGATCGCGGCGAAGCGTGCGGTCAGACATCCCGCAGATGATGTCCCACCGAGAGCGCGCTTCCCAGGAGTCCGATCACCCCGCCGGCGAGCACGCCGAATACCGCCGTGTGCGTGGCAAAGAACGAGCTCTGGATGCCTAACGTACGGTTGACGAGCGTGTAGGCGATCCACGCCAAGAGGAGGGCGATCAGTCCGCCCACGACGCCCTTGAGAAAGCCATCGATCAGGAACGGGCGCCGCACGAAGCCGTCGGTGGCGCCCACGAGGCGCATGATGGAGATTTCCCGCGCGCGGGCGAGCACGGTCATCCGGATGGTGGATCCGATGATGATCACCGCCACGCCGGCGAAGGCGATGCCGAGCACGACGCCGGTGGCGCCGGCGATATTGCGAATGCTGTACAGCTTCTGCACCCACTCTTCGCCGTATCGCACGTCGTCCACGAAGGAGTAGGTGCGCACGCGTTCGGCCACGGCCTTGACGGTAGTCGGATCACGGTACCCGGGCTTGAGGCGGATCTCCAGAGACGCGGGGAGCACGGCCGCGTCGAACACATCCTGGAACTCGCCCATCTCCTTACGCGCGCGGGCCAGCGCTTGCTCGGGGGTGATGATGTCCACGCGCGCGACTTCGGGGAACGCGGCGATGTCACCGACCGCGGCGGACACGGCTTCGATCGGCGTGCCGTCGGCAAGGAACGCACGAATCTCCACGCGCTCCTCCACGTGGCGCAGCGCCTCGCTCACGTTGAGCGCGACGAGCCCGAACAATCCGAACGCGAACAGACTGCAGGCGATGGTCAGAACGCTGAGGACGCTGAGGAGCGGCGCGCGCCGCAGGCCTAACGCGACCTCGCGAAGGGTGAGACTCATCAGACGTCGGTGGGAGGAGGGTCGTTCCCCCCGGGGGGAGACGACGAGTCGGCGGAGTCGAAGACAATCTGCCCGCGGTTGATCTCGATGACCCGAAACTCGGAGCGCCGAACGAGCCCGAGGTTGTGCGTGGCCATGAGCACCGCGGTGCCCGATGCGTTGATGTCGCGCAGAAGTTGGAAGATGCCGCGCATCGCGCGCTCGTCGAGGTTGCCGGTTGGCTCGTCGGCGATGAGCAGCACCGGATCGTTCACCAGCGCGCGGGCGATGGCGACGCGCTGCTGTTCTCCGCCCGACAACTCGCGGGGATAACTCGGCCCTTTCGAGGCGAGGCCCACCTGCGTGAGCAACCGGCTCACTTTGCCTGGAATCGCATCGCGTGATGACCCGGTGACCTCGAGCGCGAACGCGATGTTCTGCTCGGCGGTGCGGTCCTCGAGCAGACGGAAGTCCTGGAACACGATGCCCAACCGTCGGCGAAAGATCGGGATGTCACGACGCTTGATCTCGTTGGCCTGTATGCCCCCCACGCGGACGTCGCCCGACGTGGGCCGCTCCTCCATGTATACGAGTTTGAGGATCGTGGACTTTCCCGCACCGCTGGGCCCGGTGAGAAAAGCGAACTCACCCTTGCCAATCCGGAACGACGCATTGCTCAACGCGACGCCGGTGCGGGGATATTCCTTGGTCACATGGGAGAATCGGATCATCTACAGCGGTAGTTGGAGGTTGGCGGTTGGTGGTTGGAGGTTGGTGGTTGGTGGTTGGTGAACGACATACCGCGGTCGGGGTCGGTGGTCACCAACCACAATCACCAACCACCAGTAATGACTATGCGCCGCTCCAGGCGTTACGCACTCTACTTGAGCGCCTGGCTCATGTCCGCGATGAGGTCGTCAACGTCTTCGATTCCCACGCTGACTCGGACGAAGCCGTCGGGGATGCCGATGGCGGCGCGTTGAGACGGTGTCAGTCCGGCGTGGGAAGTGAAGCGCGGCTCGCAAACGAGCGTATCGACGCCGCCGAGGCTGGGCGCGTGAAGGATGACGCGAAGCCGGCTGATGAATCGCTCCGCGGCATCGCCGCCATCGGCGAGCTCGACCGCCATCATGCCCCCGAACCCGTCCAACGTGCTGCGCGCCACTTCGTGGTCGGGGTGCGAGGGAAGTCCGGGGTAGTGCACGCGCGCGAATTCCGCGCGTTCTGCGCACCATTGGGCGAGCCGCATAGCATTCTCATTCTGGCGCCGCACTCTGACGTCGAGCGTTTTGAGTCCGCGCTCCAGGAGCCAACAAGCGAACGGGTCAGAGGCTTGGCCCCACACCATCATCTTCTGACGGACTTCTTCGATGTAGGAGGCGGTGCCCATCACGGCGCCAGCCAGGACGTCGTGGTGTCCGTTGAGGTACTTCGTGGCCGAGTGGATGACGACATCGGCCCCATGCTCCAGCGGGCGGAAGTTCACTGGTGAGGCGAACGTCGAGTCGACAACGAGCGCGAGCCCCATCTCGTGCGTGAGGTAGCTGATCGGTCGCAGATCGATCACGCGGCACGAAGGATTGACGGGGGTCTCGACGAAGATCGCGCGCGTATGCTTCCGTATGCGCTTTCGCCACGCGCGCGTCTCCATGGGATCGACGAGGGTCACCTCGATCCCCATCGCCTCGAATTCCCGGGTGAACAATGTATGGGTGCCACCATAGATCCACTGGCTGGCGAGGAGATGATCCCCCGGTCGCAGCAGCGCGAGCATCGCGCACGTGGTCGCGCCCATGCCGCTGCCTAACACGAGCGACGCTTCGGCACCCTCGAGCAGCGCGAGGCGCTTGTGCAGGAGCTCGGCGTTCGGGTTGTTGCCGTAGCGCGCGTATCGCAGGCCGTCGGCCGTGCCGACTTCCTGGATGAAGTTGACCGACTGATACAGTGGCGTCACGACCGGGGCATCGGTGTCGCGGGCGTCGCGGCCGCCGTGGATGGCGACCGTCGAGAATCCCTGCCGGCGTCGGCGAGAGGTCATGTGTGCTCCACCGTCATGCCAGGTTGCCGCGGCGCGGCGGGGTATCGGTGTCCACCTTCACGACCTTCACGATCTCCGAGGGCGAGGCGCCCGCAATGTCGCGCAGCACTGCGGTGCCGCGCGGCAGGGCGTCGTCCAGGAACACGGTTGCCAACTCGTGCCGGCGCGGACCGTGCACCCACACCAATTCACCGTCCATAAGGAGTCTGTACCGGGCATCGTCCGATCGCATCCAGATTGCTGGGCCGCGCTCCGCGTCGCCCTGCCGCGTGGCGATGAGTCGCACGACGCTCAATGGCGCATTGAGCTGCTCGTTCACGACGCGCTGCCCACCGCCACGTACCCTTCGTCGAAGTGCATGACGAGTCGCCGCCGACAGAGCGCGTCGAGCACTTCGGTCACCTGGTCGGGCTCGATTCCCGCTTCGCGGGCCAGGTCCACCGGTGCGGCGCGACCCAAGCGGCACATCGCCTCCCATGCGCGTCGCTCGCGATCCGCCACCCGCCCCACGAGCATCACGGATCCCGCGTCCGGTTGGGCGACGATCGCCAGGCCATGTCGTTCGAGCACCGCCTCGATTGCGTCCAGGTGCGAATCGCTGATGCCGCGAAAAAGAAAGTACGCCTCGCGCGGCGGCAAGTCATCGGCTGCGACTCCGCCATAGCGCATGAGCAGCTTGGCGACGATCTCGTCGGCACATGAATAGTCGAGCAGTCCGACGTGCGAAAAGTCGATGACGGTCAGCGTCCGAGCGCCGAGCTCGGTGAGCTGCTTTTCGATTCCGTCGCGCACGGCGGCTCCCGTCGGACGAGTGACGAGATCGGAATACAGGTCACACACGGTGCGTCGCAGCACCGAGCTGAGATCGATGTGGTTGATCACCGGTCGGTAATACGCTCCGGTATGGTGATTTGCATTTGCGCCCCCGGAAAGTATGGGAGCTTCTCCTCGAGCGGAACGTCATCATCCCAACTTGGCACGATAGCGATGCGCGCGGTGCCGGAACGCACCGAGAGTTTGCCATCCCAACGTCCAATGTAGCGACGCACTCCGGCAAGCCCTTGACCGCGACCGGGATCGCGGAATCGACTGACGCCGCGAATGACAGCCTCTTCCAACGCCATGCCGTCGTCCCAGCGGTCACTGCGCGGACGTCCTTGCGCGGTTTCCAGGGATTGACGGAATCCGACGCCGGCATCGCACACGGCTATCACCACGACCCGCCGACCGAGCCGCTTTTGCCAACGATAGGTCTGGACGGCCACCCATCCGCCGCGCCCGGCGTGCTCCACGATATTTTGACAGGCCTCGCTGAGTGTCATGGCGAAACCCATCGTGGCCTTGGCGTCAATGTTGAGCTCTTTGACAAGAATCGCCTGCGATTTCTGCTGAATGCGACCGACGACGTCATGCACGTCCTCGCTCTTGGCGACCGGTGTGATTTCGAGAAGTACGTCGGACTCTCCCGTCGCGCGCGTGCGGGGCACGGAGCCGGCGAGCTCGAACAGATCTTCGGCGAACGTAAAGAAGCCCGTCCGGGCCCAGTACGAGCTGGTGTCTTCCGATTCAGGGGCGTAGAGCGCGGGGCGCTCCGCGCGGGTCTGCGCGAGCGTAAGGAGGGCGATGAGTCCGTAGGGAGACGCCCACCGAGTGTGGCGCGCGTCGAGCAACACTTTCTCATCTTGTGCGACCGGAGCGAGCTGTTCTAGCACCGTCTCGAAGGTCTTGTCGTCGAGCGACGGCGGGACGTTCAGAACGGTGGTCATTGGGTGATGAGCTCTCCCCGCAGATGACGGGCGAGCCCTGTGGCTCCCCGATGCTCGACGTTCCGCGCGGCGGCGCGGTGCGCGACACGAATCGCGTCCGCCAAACTATCACCGGCCAGCATTCGGGAGAAGTAGGTAGCGCCCCACACATCGCCGCATCCGGTGGGGTCGCCATCGGCAACGACGTACGGCGGTGGAACGAGCGCGGTTCGCACGGGTCCGGAGGCGACGCCGAGCGGCATGGCGCGTGAGAGATCGGACAAGTGATCGAACGCCCCATCGGCGAAGTACACCATGCCGCGGCTGCCGAGCGTGACGAGCAGACAGCGCACGCCGGCGGCGAGTGCCGCAGCGGCGAGCGCCATCGGGTCGGCCGCCATGGCGGTGACTTCGTCTTCGTTGACCTGAAGAATGTCGAAGCAGCGGCACCAGTCGGCTACGCGCTCGAGCGGGTGCAGCGCGCGCCAACCGGTGGGTTGCACGGTCATCACCAGCATGTGCAGATCGCAATAGATAGGACCGCGAAAATGCTGGCGAATGAGCTGGCACGTTTCGAGGTCCAGTTCCCATCCACTCAGGAAATTGATATACAGCGCGTCGACGCCGGCGAGGAGCGGTTTGAGGCCGAGCCAACTCCAACCCGGGACACCGCCGGTGAGCCGCTCGAAGCGACGCTCGTTGGTCTCGTAGCGCAGCTCGACCCGATTGTTGGGATACGGCACCTCGATGAGCGCGGCGTCATCGGCCATGTGCTTGAGCGTCGCGCTGAACTCCCGTGCGCGGCTGATGAGATCGGATCCGACTTTGATGAGCGGGACGATTTGCCACTCGTCGGTGAGCGCCGCATCGAGCCCACTGAGCGCGTACGTGATCCCGCCCCATTCCTCCACGGGTGCGTGTCGCGGGTCGCGTCCGTAGATGGTGTCCCAGACGAAGGTGCCGATCACGCCTAACCGCACGATGCTCACACCGTGCCGAGTTTTTGCTGCTTGAACGTTGCCACCGCGCCGACGACGCCGGCGGTGCCATCCAGGGCGCCGGGGACGATGCGGCAAGCGGCGACGGCGGGACGGAAGGCGCGGCGCTTGACTTCGGCGCGGAGGGGCTCGAACAATCGATCGCCGGCGCGGGTCACGCCGCCGGTGATGACCACGACGTCGGGGTTGAGCGTGTTGAGCAGGTTCGCGATTCCGGTGCCGAGAAATTTCGCGGTGTCGCGTACCACCTCGAGGGCGAGCGCGTCGCCGCGATGCGCGGCCTCGTACACGGTGGCGGCGGTGAGCAGGTCCAGGTTTCCCTTCACCATTTTGTGCAACGCCGACACCTCGTCGCGTTCCAGTGCCTCGCGCGCGCGCAGCGCGATGGCTGGCCCCGACGCGTAGGCCTCGAGGCAGCCATAGTTGCCGCACCGGCAGTAGCGGCCCGTGGAATCGATGGTCGTGTGTCCGATCTCACCCGCTACGTCCGACGATCCGTGATACAGCTGTCCATCGATCACGATTCCGCCGCCGATACCCGTACCGATGGTGATTCCTACCACGTTGCGTGCGTTGCGCGCCGCGCCGCGCCACCATTCGCCCACGGTGGCGCAGTTGGCGTCGTTGTCCAGGGTGACAGGGAGATTGATGCGATCAAAGATCGCGTCGCGCAGCGGGAAGTCGCGCCAGCCCAGATTGGGCGCGACCACTACGACTCCCCGCTCGCGGTCCAGCGGTCCTGGCGCACCCACGCCAACGCCGAGAAAATCCTGCCTCTCCGCGCCGTCGGATTTCTCTACGTGCGAAATCACCTCGGAGATCAGCGAGACGATGCGATCGACCACCGGTTCAGCGCCGCCCTCTGGCCGTGTGGGCTCGGACCTGACTCCCAACTCGCGGCTGCCATCCTCCGGCATAGCGCCAACCACGATGTTGGTGCCGCCCAGATCGACGCCGATGATGTAGCGGGTTCGGGGTTTCGCCATAGGGCGGGGAAGAGGGAAGGGGGAAGAAGAGGAAGAGGGCGGAACGGGGGAAAGGTAAGCGGAAACGAGGCGGGGACGAGTGGGGCCTCGTTTTGGGCGGGCGCGCGCTAGAAGCGCTGCCGCGACATGATGGCCGCGACGGCCGCCTCAACCTCGTCGACGCCGAGCTCGCGCATGCACCGCCAATGCCCGAGCGGGCACACGGCGGGGCCGTGGTGGTGGCACGGGCGACACGTGAGTGAAGTCACGCCAAGCGACACGGAGCCGGGTGCCAGTGGTCCAAAGCCAAACTCGGGAACCGTGGGTCCGAAGATCGTGACGGTCGGAGTCCCCATCGCCGATGCCAGATGCTGTGGGAGCGAGTCGTTGGTCACGAGCACGGTGGCGCGTCGAATGAGCTCGGCCGAGGCGAGCAGGGAGAGGCGGCCGGTGGCATCGAGTGTGCTGTTAGGCGCGGCGTCCACGATCGCGTGAGCCGCGGCGGCGTCCGCGGCTCCGCCCACGATCACGATCTCACAACGCGAAGTGAGGCGGCCGGCCAGGTCGGCGTAGTACGGCCAGCGTTTGGTGCCCCATATGCTGCCTGGCGCGAGGGCGACGAGCGGGCGGCCGCCGGGGGGGGGGCCGGGTGCGAGCAGGCGATCCACCGCGTCGCGCTCGGCGTCTCCGGGATAGAGGCGCGGCACGATGTCTGTCTCGGGTGGAAGGCCGCCAAGTTGGGCGAAGGCGAGGTTGAGGAGTCGCGCCGCGTGATGCGTTCCGGTGCGCGGCGAGACGCGATGCGTGTAGAGCACGCGGCCGGGCGCGCTGGCGAATCCCACGCGATGGTGCGCACCCGTCAGTCGGGCCAGCGCCGCGCTGCGCACCGAGCCCTGCGCGAGGTACGCCGTCGTGTCTGCCGCGCGCTCGCCGCGTTCGCGCCATCGGGCGCGTATGCGGCGGGCCGTGCGCAGCACGCCATCGATGCCCCGATCCGCGCCGCGCTTGTCGTACGTGAACAACTCGCGGATGTGTGGATGGTTCACGAGCAGCGGTGCCGCCGCCGGCGTCACCACGACGTCGACCGTTCCCCGACTCGCCAACGCCGCGATGAGAGGCGTGGCGAGGACGGTATCGCCCAGGAAAGAGGTTTGGATGAGGAGAGATTGGGGGGGGGGCATGCTGAGATGAGTGTTGGCCACCAGTCGCCGGTGTTACTCCACCTGCAACACCGCCAGAAACGCCTCCTGGGGGATCTCGACCGAGCCGACCTGCTTCATCCGCTTCTTTCCTTCCTTCTGTTTCTCGAGGAGTTTGCGCTTGCGGGTGACATCACCGCCGTAGCATTTGGCGAGCACGTTTTTGCGCAGGGGCTTCACGGTGGTGCGGGCGATCACCTTGGTGCCGATGGCGGCCTGGATCACGACCTCGAACAACTGGCGCGGGATCAGCTCTTTGAGTTTGTCGGCCACCTTGCGCCCCCATTCGTAGGCCTTGTCGCGATGGATGATGACGGAGAACGCGTCCACGGGGTCGCCGTTGATCAGCATGTCCAATTTCACCAGCTCGCTACGACGGTATTCGAGCATCTCGTAGTCGAGGCCGGCGTAGCCCCGGCTGATGGTTTTCAGTTTGTCGTAAAAATCGAGAATGATTTCGCCTAACGGGAACTCGAAGTCGAACTCCACACGGCTGGCATCGACGTAGCTCATGTTGCGATAGACGCCGCGCCGGTCCGTGCCTAACGTCATGATCGCGCCGATGTACTCGGCGGGGGCCACGATGCGCGCTTTCACGAACGGTTCCTCGATGCGGTCAACCTCGGAGCCGTGCGGCATCCGCGACGGATTCTCGAGCACGGCCATCGTGCCGTTGGTGAGGTACACGTGGTACTCCACGTTGGGCACGGTGGTGACGAGGTCGAGATCGAACTCACGCTCGAGCCGTTCCTGCACGATCTCCATGTGCAGCAAGCCGAGGAATCCGCAGCGGAAGCCGAAGCCAAGCGCGGTGGACGTCTCGGGCTCGTAGCGCAACGACGCGTCGTTGAGCTGGAGACGTTCGAGCGCGTCGCGCAGCTCCGGATATTGATTGGGGTCGGTCGGGTAGATGCCCGCGAACACCATGGAATGGATGTCTTGGTATCCGGGCAGCGGCTGAACAGCGTGGCGTTCGGCGTCGAAAATGGTATCGCCTACCCGCGTTTCCTGCACGCGTCGCACGTTCGCAACCACGTAGCCTACTTCGCCCGGTCGCAGCGCTTCGGTTTTCACTTGCCGCAACTGGTTGTAGCCCACCTCCGTCACCTCGTACGTCTGATCGCCGGCGCCGAACGTGATGGTCATACCTGCACGAAGGACACCGTCCACGACGCGCACCGATGGAATGGCGCCCCGATAGCGATCGTAATACGAGTCGAAGATCAGGGCACGGAGCGGCGCGTCGGGATCACCTTCGGGGGGCGGGATCTTGCGGATGATCTGCTCGAGCAGGTCTTGGATCCCGATACCTTCTTTCGCGCTGACAAGCAGGATGTCGTCGGGGTCGGCGCCAATGAGATCGTGCACTTCCTGCTTGCGACGCTCGGGTTCCGCGCTGGGCAGATCGATCTTGTTGAGCACGGGCACGATCTCGAGGCCCGCGTCCAGCGCGAGGAACAGGTTGCTCAGCGTCTGCGCCTGGATCCCCTGCGACGCGTCTACCACCAGAATTGCGCCCTCACAGGCGGCGAGCGAGCGCGACACCTCGTATGTGAAGTCGACGTGTCCCGGCGTGTCGATCAAGTTGAGCTCGTACGTCTGTCCGTCGCGCGCGCGGTAGCTCATGCGCACGGCATTCAGCTTGATGGTGATCCCGCGCTCGCGCTCCAGATCGAGCGTGTCGAGCACCTGATCCTTCATTTCGCGCTTGCCGACGGTTCCGGTGGCCTCGATCAGGCGATCGGCCAGGGTCGACTTCCCGTGGTCGATGTG
>JANWIF010000050.1 GCA_025450035.1 Gemmatimonadaceae bacterium | reverse complement strand
GGCGTGGCCACGATCTCGACCGGCGCGGTGGTGAACGCGGCCGGGATCGACGCGCCGCGGCTCACACCCGGAGTGCCGGTGATTCCGCGCAAAGGACACCTGGTGATCACCGACCGCTATCCCGGGCTGTGTCGAAGCCAACTCGTGGAGTTGGGCTACTTACAGAGCGCGCACACCTTCACCGGAGAATCGGTGGCGTTCAACGTGCAGCCGCGGGCCACGGGGCAGCTGCTGATCGGTTCGTCGCGTGAGCTGGTGGGACGCGACGCGAGCGTGAACGGCGCCGTGCTGCGGTCGATGATCCGTCGCGCAGTGAAGTTCATCCCCGGGTTGGCGCGCTGCGAAGCGATTCGCATCTGGACCGGATTTCGTCCCGCCACACCCGACAAGCTGCCGCTCATCGGCCGGTGGGAGGGGATGGACCATCTGTGGATCGCGGCCGGGCACGAAGGGTTAGGTATCACCACCGCGCCGGGGACCGCGGCGCTCATCGCCGCGGACATCCTGCATCGCACGCCGCCCATCGACCCCGATCCGTTCTATCCGGGCCGCGCGATGCCGGCCATGCACGGCGCGAGCGCCGCGGAGCCCTGAGTGTCGCGCGAGGTGCAGATCACCGTGGACGGCCGCCCGATGCGCGTACGCGAGGGCGCGACACTCGCCGCGGCGCTGCTCGACGCGGGCATCACGCATTTTCGTTCGTCGGTCACCGGCGAGCCGCGGGCGCCGATCTGCGGCATGGGCGTGTGCTTCGAGTGCCGGGTGACGGTGGACGGCCTAACGCACCAGCGGTCGTGTCTCATTCCGTGCACCGACGGCATGCGCGTGGGAACAGCCGCAGGAGTGGCGCCCAGTGATGCGGAGAGCGTACACACCATTGAGGATTCGGTGCGTGCGCCTGCGCGCGAGGGCGACGTCGATGCCATAGAGTGCGATGTGGCGGTGGTGGGCGGGGGGCCGGCGGGGATCGCGGCCGCGCCGCGGGCCGCGGAGCGGGGTTCCCGGGTGGTGGTCATCGATCAGGGGATGCGGCCGGGGGGACAGATCTGGCGTCATCGCCATCGAAGCACGCTGCCGCGGCTCGCGCGTGTCTGGATCGAGCGCTGCGAGCGATCGGGTGTGCGCTGGATGTCGCGCGCGGCGGTGATCGGCGGATCGCCGGCGGCTGATGAGGGACTCCTGGTGGCGGAGAGCGAAGGAAGTCACGTGGTGCGCGCGCGGAGCGTGGTGATAGCGACCGGAGCGCGCGAGCTGTTTCTTCCCTTTCCGGGGTGGACGCTGCCCGGTGTGATGGGCGCCGGAGGCGCGCAGGCGCTGCTCAAGGGCGGGATGACGGTGCGCGGTCGGCGCGTCGTGGTGGCTGGCTCGGGGCCGTTGCTGCTGCCGGTGGCGGCGTCATTGGCGCACGGCGGCGCGCGCGTGTTGCTGATGGCGGAGCAGGCGCCGCTGGCGCGTGTGGCGTCGTTCGGCGCGTCGTTGTGGTCGCATCCGTCCAAGGTAGCGCAGGCCGCGCGCTACGGCGGCGCTCTGTTAGGCATGCGCGCGCGGTTCGGCACGTGGGTCACGCGCGCCGACGGGAACGGCCGCCTGGAGCAGGTGACCCTCACCGACGGGCGCCGCGCCTGGTCCATGCCGTGCGACCTGTTGTGCTGCAGCTACGCGTTCGTGCCCACTCTCGAGCTGCCGCGCCTGTTCGGGTGCGGGGTGGCGCGCGGTCGCGTGGTGGTGGACGCGATGCAGCGCACGACCGTGTCCGGCGTGTGGTGCGCCGGCGAGCCGACGGGCGTGGCCGGGGAGTTGGCGGCCCTGGTCGAAGGAGAAATCGCGGGGCTCGCCGTGGCGGCCGGCGAGTCGCCCGCGCGCGATCGGTCGCTCCAGCGCGCGCGCGATGACTGGCAGCGGTTCGCCGATCGAATCGCCGATACGTTCCGGCCGCGCGACGAGGTGCGCGTGCTGGCCGACGCGGCGACGTTCGTGTGCCGCTGCGAGGACGTGCGACGCGACGCCCTCGATCCTGCATGGAGCGTTCGGCAAGCGAAGCTGTACACACGAATCACCATGGGGCCGTGTCAGGGCGTGGTGTGCGGCGCGGCGTGCAGCAGCCTGTTCGGCTGGTCAGCGGGGACCGTGCGTCCGCCGGTGGTGGAGGCGCTCGTGGGCGCCCTGGCCGGAGCGCCGGCGCCGCACCCGGATTGACGGCTCACTGCGCGTCGCGGAGCACGACGAAGCACGAAGAATGGGGGGGGAAGGGGAAGAGGGAATAGGGAAAGGCTTGGAGCATATGGCATTTCCCTTCTGTCAGTGGGCGAAACCGGCGAGCAGGCCAGTTCGTAGGGCGGGCGGCAGGACGCGTCCTCCTCCTCGACGGCATGCTGGTCTGTTTCAGTCTTCTCCTCGTGCTGCAGGGCACTCCAGCCGTGCAGGATACCACCGACACGGCGTCGCGCGGGCGACCACGGCTGGTCGCTACACCCGAGCTCATTGCCACGGCGTACGAGGACGATGGGTCACGCGCGCTGGTGGCGCGCGCCCGGGCCGCACGGACGGCGCAGGATTCCTCGCTCATCGCGTACGACGCGCTGTCCAAGCGGCGGCTCACGGTGCGCTTTGGGTTAGGCGAAAACGGACACGAGCGCCTCCTGCTGCGGAGCGAGGGCGCGTCGCGCGTGCGATGGCGCATGGGCGTCGGGGCGCACATCGACGTCGTTGCCGCGCGCACGGCCATACCGCTTGCCTACCCGGGCGCGCGCGTGCTGTCCGATATGCTCGACGACAACCCGGTGCCGTACTTCCCGGGGCGCGAAGGGCTGGTGGGATTCTCCGATGTGGCGCGCTCGCGGAACCGGCGCCAATCGCTGATGATCCATCCGCTGGAAGATGGTGCGGAGGCGTACTACCGATATGCGACCGGCGACTCGGTGTCGTTGGCATTTCCCGATGGTCGTCGCATCCAGTTGCGCGAATTGCGCGTGGTTCCGCGCGCACCGCGGTTCGACGTCATCGTCGGCTCGCTCTGGATCGATGTGCGGTCGGGACAGCTCGTCCGAGCCGTGTACCGTCCGGCCGCCGCGATGGACATTGTGAAGGTGGCGATGGACGACGACCCGCACGCCTTCGACGACGTGCCGATCTGGGTGAAACCGTTGATCTTTCCGATGAGCGCAACCGTGTCGGCGTTCATCGTGGAATACGGACTGGTCGATGAACGGTGGTGGATGCCGCGCGTGCAAACGGTGGACGGACGAGCGCGGATGGGTCCGGCGCGCGCATCGTTCTCGATCGAGCAAACGTTCCGCTACGCCAGTATCAACGCCCCCGACTCATTGCCGCCGATCACGATCGCGCGGATGAGCGACTCAGCCCGGCACGCGCTGCGTGACAGCCTCCGTGCGGGGCGTCGCGCCTCATCACGCCAGGGGATTAACGACGACGATGATCTGGTCGGTCTCTCCTGCCCACCGGGCGACACGATCGTGCGCCGGCACCTGCGGCACGGTGGCGCGCTGCCGGTGGAGATCCGCATTCCGTGCGACACCGCGGCGCTCGCGCATTCATCAGAACTGCCGCCGTCGATCTTTGATTCGGGCGAGGAGACGTTCGGCGTCACCGATCGCGATCAGGTGCTCAAATCGCTCGGTCTGTCCGTCCAACCGGCGTGGAACCCGGGCCCGCCCTCGCTGCACTACGGCCTAACGGACGGCCTGCTGCGCTACAACCGCATCGAAGGGCTCTCTGCCGGACTGCGCGTGGACCAGGCCTTCGGCGCCGGGCTCTCGGGCGACATCGTCGCCCGGCTCGGGACGGCCGACCTGCAGCCCGGCTTCGAAGCGCAGGCGCGACGCTCCGACGGCGTGCGGACGATCGGCGCGGGCGTGTACCGCCGGTTGGTACCGGTCGGCGACTGGGGCGATCCGCTCTCGCTCGGCAGCTCGATCGGCGCCCTTGTGTTAGGCAATGATGATGCGTTCTATTATCGGACCTGGGGGGTGGAGATCACCGGGCAGCGGCAGGGGGCGGCCACCGTGACCTGGCGACTGTTCGCCGAGCAGCAGCGCAACGCCGATGTGAACACCACGTTCGCGTTGAACCGCGTGTTCGGCGCGCACGACGAGCGGGCGAACATCAATGCCGTCCACGCCGGGGAAGTGGGGGTCGCCTTCGGGCTCAGCGAGGATTTCGGCATCGATCCGCGAGGCTGGCGCTTCGGCACCGGTGCGCGACTCGAGGGGGCTACCGGGACGTTCGACTATGCGCGCGCGGCAGTGGACGTGACGGCCTCGCGCGGAATCGGATCGAGCCTCGAAGCAGCGCTCACCGCAAGCGTGGGAAGCAGCGTTGGTACGTTGCCGCCGCAGCGGCTCTGGTACATTGGCGGGCCGCAAACGGTTCGCGGTCAGATCGCTGGCCAAGATTCCGGTGACGCGTACTGGTTTTCCCGCGCATCGCTCGCCTATGGACTCGTGGCCGTCCGGCCCACGCTGTTCTTCGACGTTGGCTGGGCGGGGCCGCGTGCCGATTGGGTATCGCCTGGCCGGCCGATGACCGGCGCCGGAGCCGGCGTGTCGTTCCTCGATGGACTCCTGCACTTCGATCTCGCGCGGGGTATTCAACCCACACGCTCCTGGCGCGGCGCACTGTATCTCGACGCGCGGTTTTGAGCGTGACCGCGCGGCTTTGCCGCGAGTCTCACGCGGGTATCTTTCGTGTGTGGTGACGATACCCCGGTCCGGCGAATTCTCGCCCCGCGCCCGTGAGCACTACCCCAGCGACGACCCAGGCCAGTCCATGCGCCGTATCATGTGCAAGTCGAAGATCCATCGCGCGACGATCACCGCCGCCGATCTGCAGTACGAGGGCAGCTTGACGCTCGATCGCGATCTGATGGACGCGGCCGACATTCTGCCGTACGAGCAGGTGCAAGTCGTGAACATCAACACCGGATCACGGTTGGAGACGTACGTGATCGAGGGAGCGCGCGGCAGCGGCACCATCCAGTTGAACGGCGCGGCCGCACGACTCGGCGCGGCGGGCGACCCGGTGATCGTGATGAGTTACGCCGAGTATGACGAGAGCGAGCTGTCCACGTTTGCGCCGCGGGTTGTGTTCGTGGATGAACGCAATCGGGTCGTCAAGCCGCGCATTCGGCGCACGAAATAACCGCTTCGCACCGTTACATTGCACCTCCACGCGTCGTCGGCTCTGGAGATAGTCGTCTGGTGGCCGTATGTGAGCGCGGATCCGCCAGTCCTCGCCGTGTGAAGGCCGCGCCCGGCATCTGCGCCCCCATCCCCCGCGCGCCGCACCTCAATGTGATACCAGAGCAGATGCCCGATTTCAGTTCGACATCGCATGCGTCACAACCGGCCCACGAGCAGGCCAACGCCGAGGTGCTGGTGTGGCAGAGTACGCTCCGGCTCGGCTTTGCCTTACTGGTGGCCGCGCTCGGTGTCATTCTGCACATCATCAACACTGTATCGCGTTCGCCGTGGCTCGGGTTCTTCGTGCTTGCGGGCTATTCGCTCGTCACCCTCGCGCTCGCGCGCTGGGTCAACCGGCACGGCCGTGCTCGCGAGTGGATGGTGGTGGCGACGATGGCGTCGGACGTGGTATTCGTCCTGGCCGTCGCGTATCTGCTGATCTCGCCGCGGTATTACGACGGTGTGTTGCTGGTGGGCTTCGCCATCCTTCACCTCACCGAGTTCTACTACGGGCGCCGGCTGGCGTGGGTGGTGCTAGCCAGCTTCGTGGCCGGATATCTCGGCCTGGTGGCGGACGCGAACGCCGGTGGCGCCGGGCTGCTGTGGGCCGCCGAGCTGGGCATGGTGACGGTGTTCATCGTCGCAGCGATCACGTTCATCGTGCACTACAGCAATTTCAAGTGGCGCCTAACGAAGATCGTCTCGCTGTTCGAGCGGGCGGAAGAGGGGGATTTTTCCGGAGAGTACGATGCCGGCGCCGACAAACGTCCCGACAGCGTGACGTTGGTTGGGCGTGCGTACAACCGTGTGCGCCCGCAACTCGCCAACCTGGTGATGACGGACGCGTTGAGCGGGTGTCAGAACCGGCGCGGGTTGGAGCAACAACTGGGGCGTGAAGTGTCGCGGGCGGCGCGCACCGGACGCGAGCTGTCGCTGATCGCGGTCGACATCGACCACTTCAAGGTGATCAACGACACGTTCGGCCATCTGGCCGGGGACGCGGTGATCCAGGAAGTGGGCGAACTTCTGCGTTTGGTGGCGCGCACGGGAGACGTGGTGGCGCGCACGGGCGGCGACGAGTTCATGCTTCTGCTCCCCGAGACCAACGCCGCAGGAGCGTTCCGATTGGCCACGCGCGTGCGCGAGGAAGTGGCGATGCGGCGGTTCCAGGGAATTTCGGGGAAGGTGCCCGTCACGGTCAGCGTCGGTCTCGTGGCCGATCGCGTGGCCGACGAGAACGTGATGCACGACCTGCACTCTCGTGCCGACGAGGCGCTCTACGCCGCGAAAGATGGGGGCCGCAATCGCGTCAGCATCTGGACCCCGAACCTTCGCGCGATCGCGGTGCAGCAGGCGGGACAGGCGTTGTTGAGAACGGGAACTTAGGTTCCAGTTTCAATCTCGCCAGCCGACACCATCACCGTCTCGCCACCCACGCGAACGGCGCCGATCTCACCGCCCGTCTTCTCCACAATGATTTCGAGGATGCTTGGGCGACCCATTTCGATGCCCTGCTCGGCGACCCAGCGAAGCGTCGCATCAGCTTGCGTGTCGCGCGCGGCAAGGTAGGCGCCGAGTGCGGTCGCGGCGGAGCCGGTCGCGGGATCTTCAGGCACACTGAGTCCGGGGACGAACACGCGCACCCGCAGATCGGAGCCCTCCAATTCCGGGTCACGCGAGAAGACCAGGATCTGTGGCGCCCAGTACGACTTGAGCGACGACTCCCAATGATCCACGCGCACCTTCGCGCGGCGCACGGCGTCGCGATCCCGCAAGGGCACGATGAGGAACGGGAGCCCGCACGACACGCCCTGTGGCGCGACCATCCCGCCGAGGATGTCGGCAGCCTCGAGCGACAGCATATCAGCCAACACGCTGCGGCCGGGCGTCGGAGGTCCGATCTCAGGCGCCTGCGCGGCGGTGAGTTGGGCGAACGTGGGCGTTCCATTCGTCGCCCGGACGAGCACGGGCACCGGACCCACGCCCTCTTCGAACACCAGCTGCGTCTCGGCGCCGCGTACACGAACGTGGCCTAACGTGGCCAGCGCGTGCGCGGCGCCGATGGTGGGATGGCCGGCAAACGGAATCTCCGCCGCCGGCGTGAAAATGCGCAGCCGGCGTGTGTGCTCCGGCTGTTCCGCCGGATACACGAACACGGTTTCCGAGAGATTGAACTCACGCGCGATAGGCAGCAGCGCAGTCTCGGGAATGCCGCTTGCATCAGGAAAGATCGCGAGCGGGTTGCCGCCGAACAGGCGATTGGTGAAGACGTCGCAGGTGACGAAGCGTGCCCGCATCAGGCTTCACTCATGAACGGATAGGCGTAGTCGGTGGGAGGATTGAACGTCTCCTTGATCGCACGCGCGCTGACCCAGCGCGTGAGATTGAGCTTCGATCCTGCCTTGTCATTGGTACCGGAGCCGCGCGCACCGCCAAATGGCTGCTGCCCAACGACGGCGCCTGTGGGCTTGTCGTTGATGTAGAAGTTGCCCGCGGCATCGCGCAGCGCGGACATGGCCTGCCGCGCAGCGGCACGCTCGGTGGCGAAGATCGCGCCCGTGAGCGCGTACGGCGACGTGCGATCCACGATGGCAAGGGTCTCGGCGAATCTGGCATCGGGATACACATGCGCGGTGACCACCGGTCCGAAGATCTCCTCGCACAACAGCCGATAGCCCGGGTCGCGCGTTTCGACGAGCGTCGGCTCGACAAAGTAGCCCTGCTCTCCATTGGTTCCGCCACCCGCGATAATCCGCGCGTTGTGCTTCGCGTCGGCGATGTATTCGCTGATCTTGGTGAACGCCTTCTTGTCGATCACCGCGCCCATGAAATTTCGAAAGTCGGTAACGTCGCCCACCGCGATCTCGCCGATGATCGCGGCCACGCGGTCCCGCACCTCGGGCCAGAGCGACTGCGGCACGTAGACGCGGCTGGCGGCAGAACACTTCTGCCCTTGGTACTCAAACCCGCCACGGGCGATGGCGACCGCGAGCGCGGCAGGATCCGCGGACGCGTGCGCGACGATGAAGTCCTTGCCGCCGGTCTCGCCGACGATGCGCGGATACGATCGGTAGGCGGCAACGTTGCCGCCCACCTGCTTCCAGATGCTGTTGAACACAGCGGTGCTGCCGGTGAAGTGCAGCCCGGCAAAATCGCGGTGCCCTATCACCTGTGACGAGATTGCCGCCGCATCGCCGGACACGAAGTTGATGACACCCGGCGGGAGGCCCGCCGCCTCGAGCACCTTCATGATGTAATGTGCGCTCAGCATCGCCGTGCTGGCGGGCTTCCACACCACGGTGTTCCCCATGATCGCAGGTGCGGTGGGCAGGTTGCCGCCGATGGACGTGAAGTTGAACGGCGTGACGGCATAGACGAATCCTTCGAGCGCGCGGTACTCGAGTGCGTTCCACATCGAGTGATCGCTGCGCGGCTGTTCCTCGTACAGCTCCTGCGCAAACCACGGATTGAAGCGCCAGAAGTCGATGAGCTCACAGGCGGAATCGATCTCCGCTTGGAAGGCGGTCTTGGACTGGCCGAGCATCGTGGCCGAGTTTACCGTGGCGCGCCAGGTGGTCGCGAGCAGCTCGGCGGCTCGCAAGAAGACGGCGGCACGATCAGCGAGCGACCACCGTGACCAATCGCGATGCGCGGCGCGCGCGGCATCGATGGCTTGCGCGATGTCCTTCGCGTCCGCCATGTGCCAGTCGGCGAGCACGTGACGGTGCTCGTGCGGCATCACGGCAGTCATCGTGCGACCGGTGCGGACTTCCCGGCCGCCGATGACGAGCGGAATGTCGATGCGCTCATCGGCCATCTGTGCGAGGCGCGCCTTGAGCTCCTTGCGCTCGGAAGACCCGGGCGCATACGAGCGGACCGGTTCGTTTATCGGCACGGGGATGCGCGCCGCGCCGCCAAAGGAGCTGACGGCCAGAGGCGCGGCACTGGCCGCGGTCGCAGGCGAAACCGCGGACACCGTATCCTTCTTCGCGCGTGGAGGCGCGGCGGGTTTGCGAGGCCGGGCAGCAGAAGTGGACATGGTTGATCCTCACAGAAGGTCGAGTGCGCGCGCGTTGCATCGCACCGGAGCATCCAAAGATACCGTACGCCTGACGTGTGGCCAACCGCGCGCACCCTGGCCGCGGTGCGCGGGCCGTCGCATCATAGGCGCCACCGCCTCACCGCATCCGGCGTGCGACGCCGTGCTCGTACGCGCCGCCCCCAATCCCTCTTGCCTCCAGCGTGATGTCCACGTCGCAGCTTCCGCCTGCCGATCGCTTGCTTCGCGTGTTCGGCGTCGTGTTTGGACTTGCGGTGATCATCGGCAACACGATCGGCGCCGGCATTCTGCGCACGCCTGGCGATATCGCATCGCGACTGCCGACCGCAGCCCTGTTCTTTGGCGTGTGGGTGGCCGGCGGTCTCTACGCCTTATTCGGCGCCATCAACCTTGCCGAGCTGGGGGCCATGATCCCGCGGTCCGGTGGCCAGTACGTTTTCGCGCGCTATGCGTTCGGACCGTACGCCGGTTTCGTGATCGGGTGGAGCGACTGGCTCTCGACCTGCGCGAGCGCAGCCGCGATCCCGATTGTGATTGGCGAATCGGCGGCAGTGGTCATTCCCGCGCTCGCACCGTTCACGAAGCACGTTGCCGTCGCCACGGTCCTTTTGTTCACAGCGATTCTCTGGCGCGGCGCCCGGGAGAGCGGACGCGCGCAAGCCATCACGAGCCTGCTCAAGGGACTCGCGCTGCTGGTCTTCATCGGCGCGTGCTTCCTACTCCCGCACGCACCGCCGCCGCACGTCGCACCGCGCGTCGCCCCGGTGGGCGCCGCGCTGTTTACCGCCATCGTGCTGTCCATGCAGTCGGTCATCTACACGTACGACGGCTGGAACGGCGTGCTCTATTTCTCCGAGGAAGTGCAGGACCCGGGGCGCGACATCCCCCGTTCGATGATCGGGGGAGTGCTCGCGATCATTGCGGTGTACGTGCTGCTCAACATCGCGCTTGCATGGGTGGTCACGCTCCCCGGTATGGCGGGCGAGCCATTCGTGGCGTCGGCCGCGGCGCGAGCGTTGTTCGGCTCGCGTGGCTATCCGATCGTCAGCCTGCTCACGCTCCTGCTGCTGCTGAGCAGTGTGAATGCGCTGCTGCTCATGGCCTCGCGCGTTCCGGTGGCGATGAGCCGCGACGGGCTCTTCCCGGCCAACGCGGCACGCGTTTCGGCGCGCGGCACGCCGACCATCGCGCTCGCGGCCAGCGCCGTGGTGGCGATCGTGTTCATTGTCACCGGTGTGTTCGAGAGCGTGTTGGCCATCGCGGCGTTCTACTTCGTGGCCAACTACGTGGTATCGTTTGCGGCGCTCTTTGCACTGCGCCGGCGCGAGCCCGCGCGCGCGCGACCGTTTCGCGCATGGGGCTATCCGTGGACCACCGGACTCGCGCTCGTGGGATCCGTTGCTTTCCTCATTGGCGCCGCGGTAGGTGACACGCAGCGCAGCGCGTATGCCCTCGCGCTCCTGGCGCTGAGCTATCCCGTGTTTCGGTTGGGCGTGCGGTCGCGCTCGTCGAGCGATACGCGCGTGTGATTGGGTCCTGCACAGGGTGTAGATTTTGTTGGTGTGCAGCTCTCTTCATCTCATCGCTCCCCGGCGCGGCGGCATGCGCGGGGCCGGTGTCCGCGCGGCGGCCATCGTCGGGCTCGCGATGCTCGCGTTGGGTTGCGACCGTCCGCCCGTCACGTGGCAGGAGGTGGCGCGCACGGCGGGTGCGCTGGCGGCTGACACACGGCTGACGTTGGACGCGAATGGTGCACCGGCCATCGGTGCGCGTCCGACGGCACCATTTGTCACGCCCGCCGGTGCGTGCGCTGCGTCGCTCGTGTTCGCGCGGTTGGGCGCCGGTGAGTGGTACGCGGCATGGTGGCAGCCGCGTGCCGACAGCAGCGCGTCGCTCGTTGTCGCTCGATCGATAAATAGCGGCAATTCGTGGACGCCGCCGATGGTGGCCGATGCGCGGGACCATTCGTCGCTCGGATGCGCGCGCCCGGCGCCCGCGATCGCCGCCGATTCGGCGAGCGGATATGTTCACCTGGTGTATTTTCTCGCGGCGCCGCAAGGGACCGGCATCTGGTTCACTCACTCGATGGAGCACGGTGCGATCTGGCACGCGCCGGTGGGCATCTTGTTCGGCGATGATCCCGCGCGCGCCTCGGTGGCCGCACACGGCGACACAGTTGTTGTGGCGTACGAATACCCTAACGCCGACGAGGGGCGGGTAGGGATCGCGATTTCCAGCACCACCGGACATATCTTCGAATGGCGCGTCCCCGTCTCCGCCACCACCGAGCAGGCCAGCGATCCTCGCGTCGCGGTGCGGGGGCGCCGCGTGGCGGTCGCCTGGGCGTCTCGTGCCATTGGGGCGAGCGGCGACGCGGCCCCCGCGGCCACGGTGGTGGACGTGGGCACGCTCACCCAGCCATGATCGCGCGGAGATCTCGTAGTGCGCGACGTACTCGCCGTCGCCGATCCGGCTCTGCAGCGCCTGCTGTTAGGCGTGCTCGAGCAACTCGGCCACACGGCGCGCGCATGAGCGACCTCTCGTCAGAGGAGCGCTGAGTGTCGCGCGGCGCGAACGGCTCGCGCCGGTTCTTCGGCGCTCACACGCTGGACACCGGCGGGATCGACCATGCGGCGCTGCGCGCCGGACGCGCGGGGATGCGTGCGCTCCAGATATTCACCGCGATTCCGAAGTATTACGGCGACAAGGCCTCGATGCGCGCCGAGCGCGTCCAGCGGTTTCGCGCCGCGCTCGAAGTGGCGGGCATCGTGCCGGAGCACGTGATCGTGCACGCCGCGTACGTGTTGAACACCGCGTCAACGGACGAGGAGAAATGGACGCGCGCGAGCGCCGGCCTGACCAAGGAACTCGAGCGGTCGACGGCGCTCGGCGTGGGCGGCGTGTGCTTCCATCCCGGCGCCGCGACTGGCGGCGATCGTGCGGCAGCGACGGCGCGCGTGGCGCGGGCAATGACGCAGGCTCTCGATCGGATCGATGGACACACGCGGCTGCTGGTCGAGAACACGGCCGGTGCAGGACTCACCATCGGACGCACCCCCGACGAGGTCGCCGCCATTCTGAGTGCCATCCCGCCGGATTTCCGTTCGCGGGCCGGCTATGGACTCGACACATGTCATCTGTTCGCGGCGGGCCACGACATCGCGTCGTCGGCCGCGGCCCAGGGCGCCGTGCTCGATGAGTTCGAGGCAGGAACCGGTGAACCGCCATCGTTCTTTCACCTGAACGACAGTGAGGGCGGGCGCGGATCCAATCGTGACCGTCACGCGTTGATTGGGCGGGGAGCTATCGGGGTCGAGCCGTTTCGGTGGCTTTTGGCGGACGAGCGCTCCGTGTCGGTGCCGCTCATAGTCGAGACCCCTCAGCGTAATCCGGACATCGATCGTGAGGACCTGTCGCCCGACGCCTACGATGTCGAGATGATGACTTTGCTGCGCTCGTTGGAGCCGATGGACTGAGTGGACCGATTGAGGGAGGGGGGCGCGGCCGAAACCATCAAACCGTGACACCGTAGGTACGACAATGGCACAACGTCCGACCCGCCCACCGACAGCCGCTTCGGCGGCCCCGCTCGTGGCCGTGCTGCTTCTAACGCTCGGCGTGGTGGGCGCTATTACCTGGGTCGCATGGGTGTCTGGCAGCTCGCATCGCGAAGCGGCTGAAGACGCCCTGCGCGACTACGCGGAGTTTGCCGCCGCCAACTTCACCGACGCCGCGGGGAAAACCTTGTATGGCGGTGCCATGGCGATTCTATCCTCGGTTGGCGCGGGGACGACGAACATGGAAGCCAACCACATCTACCCGCTGGACGGACTCCAGAAGACGGCGAGCGATGTGCGTGCATGGGACTGGATGTACGTTCCGTCGCCCGAGTACGTGTTCAGCTACGAGGTGCCGGCAGGCGCGTTGCGCGTCCAAGGGGGGGGGGGCAGTTTTCCCGGTGTGGCGGAGCAGGCGAGGCTGCGTGATTCGTTGTCGGCCAGTTTCGACACAGTCGCCGGGACCGCGGCGGTGGGCATGGCATCGCGATCGCTCTATGTGATCGTGGACAGCGTGGCCAATGAGACGGAAATCTATCTGATGGCGTACGTCCATGGGGTGGGCGGAACGCCGGATGTGGTGTACGGATTCGCTACCACATTTCGCTCCTACGCGCAAGCGGTACTGCCTCGGTTGGCCGAATCGACGCCCCTCGTTCCCAGGTCGCTCAGTCACGGGTTGCCCAACGACTCGTTGCTCGGCGTGACCGTGATGGATCAGCACGACCGTGAGATCTACCGGTCACCGGTGCACGATCTCACGGTGTATGGCGCCACGCAGCCCTTGTGGCGATTCGCCCCCAAAGGACCGACGGTGCGCATAGCGCTACGTCCGCAGGCTGCGGACATGCTGCTGCGCGGCGGGGTGCCGCGGACGCGGCTCCCGCTTCTGGTGGCGTTGCTGCTCTGCGCCGGCGCCTTGGTGGTGGCGGCGTTCCATCTCGCGCGGCGGGCCGAGGACCTCGCGCATCTCCGAGCCGATTTCACGTCCAGCGTGTCTCACGAATTGCGGACGCCGCTCGCGCAGATTGTTCTATTCGCGGAGTCGCTCGCGTATGGGCGGGTGGCCACCGAAGTCGCGCGCAGTGACGCATTGCGAATCATTCTGCGCGAAGCGCGCCGGCTCGGGCATTTGGTTGACAACGTACTGCTGTTCTCGCGCACCGAACGACGCGGCACGCACGTGTCGGCGCAGCCGCGGGCACTTGCCCCGCTGGTCCATGAGGTTGTCGAATCGTTCGTGCCGTTGGCGCGCGTACGCACGTGTACGGTGGAGCAGGAGCTCGATGACCGCGTCATCGTACCGGTCGACGAGGGCGCGGTGCGTCAGATCTTGCTCAACTTGCTGGACAACGCCGTGAAGTACGGGCCGGACGGGCAAACGGTACGCGTGAGTCTGACACTCGAGCGCGGACGCGCCGTGCTGTGCGTGGACGATGAAGGAGACGGCGTACCGTTGACGGAAAGTCAACGCATCTGGGATCCGTTCGTGCGCTTGCACAGCGGAGAGTATTCCGTGGCTACCGGGAGTGGAATCGGACTGTCGGTGGTGCGGCAGCTGGTCACGTTGCACGGGGGAACGTGTCGCGTGGACCGCGCGCCGTCGGGCGGCGCGCGGTTTGTCGTGGAACTGCCGGGTGCCCGCGTTGGTAGCATATCGTTTGAGGGAGGGACGCATGATCTCGTTGCGAGACGATAAAGCGAGCCTGGGAGTTCGTATGCATCGAATTCTCGTCGTGGAAGACAACGCCGACCTCGCGTCGGGTCTTCGCACGAATCTGGAGTTGGAGGGGTATGAGGTAGCCGTTGCCGCCGACGGTGTGAAGGGGCTGTCGCAAGCGCGCGCCGCGCGCCCCGACCTCGTAATGCTCGACCTGATGCTGCCGAAGCTCGATGGCTATCGTCTATTGCGACTCCTCCGCCAGGACGGATTCACTGGTCCGGTGCTGGTGCTCACTGCGCGAGGTGACGAGACGGACAAGGTGCGTGGCTTCCGGTGGGGAGCGGATGACTACGTGACCAAGCCGTTCAGCCTGATGGAGCTCTTGGCGCGGGTGGAGGCGCTCCTGCGGCGGAGCGTCGCATCAGCCGCGGCGGTGATGCCTAAGGTGGCGCCGCCGCCCGTATGCTTTGGCGACGTCGAAGTGCGTCCCGCGACGCACGAGGTTCTGCGTGCGGGTGCGCCCGTGCAGCTGCGCCCCAAGGAGTTCGACCTGATCATGGCCTTGATACAGCGGAACGGTCAGGTCGCATCACGGCTCGAGTTGCTACACGAAGTGTGGGGATACGATGCTGAAATCGTGAGCCGCACCGTGGATACGCACATGGCCGAGTTGCGCCGGAAGCTCGAGCACGATCCTGGCTCCCCGCGACATTTGCTCACGGTGCGGAAGACGGGGTATCGGTTGCAGGCATAGGTGGTGGTGACTGGTGGTTGGAGGTTGGTGACCTACTAACGACGACCGTGTTTTCATCCTTACCAACCTCCAACCACCAATCTCGAACCTCCAACCACCGCCACCAACCACCAGCCACCAGCGAACTCCACAGAGGGAAAATTCGACTTCGCCCCTATTGCATCCCGGTAGGACCTTCTTAGTTTGTGGCGCGACGGACGCGTGTTCCTTCCCTAGAACGCGATCCTTTCACCAATCGGGAGAGACCATCGATGGCCACCAAAAAGAAAGGCGGCGCGAAGAAGGGTGGTAAGAAGGGCGCGAAGCGAACCGCGAAGAAAGCCACCAAGAAGGCTGGACGGAAGAAGGCCGCTCGCAAGGCGGCGCCGAAAAAGAAGCGGGCGCCCAACCCAGCGTTCATGCGGCCCATGCAGCCTGATGATGCGCTCGGCGCGGTAGTTGGTGCTAACGCAATGCCTCGGACCGAAATTACCAAGAAGCTCTGGGCGTACATCAAACGCAATTCGCTGCAGGACGCGAAGAACCGACGCATGATCAACGCCGACGACAAGCTCGGACGCGTATTCGGCGGCAAGAAGCAGGTCTCGATGTTCGAGATGACGAAGCTGGCGAGCAAGCACATGAAGTAAGTCGCACTCGGCGACAGCACACGCGTCGCGGAGGCGAGGGGGGCGTACCGGCTGGCACGCCCCCGTCGTGCATCCAGGGGCTTGGCATTCCCTCGCCAGCGGCCCAGAATACGAGGGAGCGCACGGAGAATTCATGTCCGTGTGCCGCTGTTCTTTCACCATACCTGCCATGGCCGTGGCGCCGAAGAAGAAAAAATCCGGAGGCACGAAACCACGCAACGTCGTCGCCCAAGCGCGCAGCGGCGGGACCGCGAGCCGCAAGGACACCTACCGCGAATGGCTCCGTACTCTCATCGGCGCGGTCGTGATTTTCCTGGTGCTGCGGACGTTCTTCATCGAGGCGTACCACATCCCGTCGGGCAGTATGGAGCCCACGCTGCTCGTCGGTGATTTCTTGTTCGCGAACAACACCGTTTTCGGACCGCACATCCCGTTCACGAACTACAACCTGCCTGGAGTTCGCGACCCGCGTCGCGGTGAGGTGGTAGTGTACGAGTCGCCGTCACAGGCCCGCTTGACTGAGGGGCGCATCAAAGGTGAGCTCACGCCGACGGTCGTGAAGCGGCTGATGGGCACGCCCGGCGACACGCTGTACATGCGCGACGGCATGCTGTACGTAAACGGGATTGCCCAGCGCCAAGGCTTTGGGATGGGGGAGAAGCCATTCGGCTACGTCGACGACACGGACGCGAACTTCAGCTGGCAAAAGGCCTTCGGGCTCAAGGCCTCGCGCTTCGGCGCTGCGCCGGCGGAGCCGACGCATGACAACTGGGGCCCGTTCGTCATCCCGCCCAAGCACTACTTCTCGTTGGGCGACAACCGCTACAATTCCATCGACGCGCGGTACTACGGCTTCATCCCGCGAGCCAACATTCGCGCGAAGCCAATGTTCATCTACATGTCGTTCGACTTCGACGATTTGCGGGTGCGCTGGAGCCGGATCTTCAAGATCATTCGTTGACAGGCCGACCGCCAGCACGAGTGAGGTGCTAACGCTCACCGTCGGCGAGACGCTTCCACATCCGATATTCCGGACCGGCGTCCCATTCTGGCCAACCGTCGACGGCGGCGGTGTCGTCGTCGCCCCACGTTTCGTTGACGAGGCCGGCGTCTGTCGAGCGCCAGGCATCGGGATCCCCGAACGACAGCTCCGCCGACCATTGTTGGTCGTTGGGCGTGTCCTCGTCTTGCCAGTCGTGGTCGCGCCACGGCTTGGACATGATGACGCTCCTCCCGCTATACTGCTGCCGCCGCGAAGCGCTGCTTCCGAAAGTGTATCGCCGAGCGACATCACGTGAGCGACGCCCGGGCCCGGCACTCGCAACGAAACGGCTGTTCGGGCGTCTTTCATTCAAACGGCGCGCGCCTGCCGCCGGCCGCCCGCCGTCCGACTGCGCGCCCACCGCGCGATCTCGGATTCCATTCACGCGCCATCTCTTGATACCCCGCAGGGCATGAGCTGGATTCGGTCCCTCGCCTCGCAGCCCATTGCTGTCATTGCCGCCGAGGCGCTGGCGATCGCCACGATCGCTCTCGTGTGGCTCCAGCCGCATCCCACGCCCGCCGGCCTCCAGCCGGTCGACGTGCTCGTCGTCGCGCAGTTTGCGGCGTCGATGATGATGTTCGGGTTGGCGCGGGAAGGGGCGCGGGGTACGCGGCGTGTGCTCTTCACCGCGCTTGCTGTCGCCTGCGCATTCGGCCTGCTCGGCCATCTTAGTTGGACGCTGGCGGAGATCACGACAGGGCACGCGCCGTACCCGCCGTACATCGAGGCCTACGCGGGGATTGGGTTCCAACTGAGCGCGATGGCCGGTTTCGCCACGGCACTCGGCCGCTACCGGCACCGCAACTGGATGCGGTTCGAGGCGATGGTCGATGCGCTGCTGCTCATCGCCGCGGCCGCGATCGTGATCGTGCAGGTGTCTGCCATCCCCGCTGCGCCGGGCACCGCGGGTCCGGCGATGCGGCTCCTCGCGCTCTCGTGGAATGTGTTGGGCGCGGCGAATTTCATCCTCATCGTGCTCTTGCTGGTGTGGCGCGGAGATGCGCTCGGCACGCGGCTCGCCGGCGGACTCACGGCGGGAGCCGCGGCGCTGGGATTGGCGAACGTGCTGTACGGGCGCCTGGTGATGATTGGCGGCGGCCCGCTGCCGCGTTCGGTGGTGTTTCTGTGGTCGCTGGCCACGGTGTGCGTGGCCGGTACGTTGACTCAGCCGCGCGCTCCGTTAGGCGGCGAAGATTCGGTGGAGTCGCCGACCCTCGCAAGCGATGCGGCGCGCGTGCGAACGTTCTCGATCGTCGTCGCGATCCTGATTGCCACGCTCAGCATGTCCATGCTGGCGTTTCGCCGCGGGCAGAGCGTCGCCCTGGGGATCGCGCTCGCCGTGTTCGGCGCGCTGCTGGCGTTGCGCGCAGGGCACGCGCTCTGGACACACCGCCGCACGACGCTGGTGCTGGAACACGCGGCGATCGTGGACCGGGAAGCGGCGTCGCTGCTCGAGCGGCGCGTCACCGAACGTACCGCAGAGCTCGCCGAAGCGCATCGGGTGATGCAGCGCATGTGGGCGCTGGGCCAACAAATCGCGCTCGAGATGACACCCGAGCGCGTGCTGCACCGGTTCATCGAAGCGGCGATGGACGTGCTGCGCGCCGATGGGGGCGCCGTTGGGCTGGTGACGGCGGACCGGGTGGAAGTGGCGATCACCGCCGGGTTGGGCGCGCCGCTCGCCGACCGCGCCTTCAGCGTAACCGGCACGGCCATGGGGCGTGTCATTCGCTCCGCCCAGGCATGGTGGACCGCCGATGCGACGACCGGTTCCACGCTGGAGCACGACATCCCCGTGCGCGACGGCGCCCGTGCGGTGGTCGTGATCCCCCTCCAGCGCCGCGGCGAATGCATTGGCGCGATCATGCTTCTGTCGCGCGACGCACGGCGGTTCACCGAGTCCGAGGTCTCGCACGTGGAAGCGATGGCCGACCTGTTGTCGGTGGCGCTCGCCAACGCCGGCCTGTTGGAAACGCTGCGCAAAGCCGAATGGCGCTTTCGTACGCTGTTCCGCGTGGCGCCCGATGCGGTGCTCACGGTGTTCGAAAGCGGACGCATTGGCGAGGCAAACGATGCGGTGCGCGACATCTTGGGGCTGTACCCGACCCAGGTTGTCGGGCGCACGCTCGACGAGTTCGTAGCGGAGTCGGATCGCGAGCGATGGCTCTCCGAATTCACGCGTGTGCTCGCCGGCCAGCCGTCGCGCGTGGAGCTGCACCTGCGCCACGAGGCGGGAACGCGGCTCGTCGCACTCGCGGCGCGGCTGCTCCCAGAAACCGACCCGCCGATGGTGCTCCTGCTGGGGCGCGACATGACCACGGAGCGCGAGATGCGCGCGCGCTTGGCGGAGAGCGAGCGGCTGGCCGCGGTGGGCGAGCTGGTCGCCGGTGTGGCGCACGAGGTGAATAACCCACTCTGCACCATCAGCGCGTTCGCGCAGCTCCTGCAGCGGGATCCTGTGCTCACCAACGACCAACGGGAAGCGGTCGACATCATCTCATCCGAGACGATGCGTGCCAGCCAGGTGCTGCGCGACCTGCTCACCTTCGCCCGCCGCAGCGAGGGGGAGTCGGCGACGATCCAGCTCAACGAGTTGATCGAGCGCACGCTGCGCCTGCGCAGCTACGAGCTGTCGTCGCTCGGCGTCGTGGCCGAGCACGAGCTCGCACCCGACCTCCCGCTGGTGGAAGGCGATGCGCGCCAGCTGCAGCAGGTGGTCCTCAATCTGGTGATGAACGCCCTGCAGGCGATGGAGTCGTTAGGCACCGGCACGCTGCGCGTCGTAACGCGGCACGACGGGGATCGCGTGGTGCTCGAGGTGTCCGACACCGGACGCGGTGTGCCGCCCGAAGCGCGGGCGCATGTCTTCGAGCCGTTCTTCACGACGAAACGCCAGGGGACCGGGTTAGGCCTGAGCGTGAGCTACGGTATCGTGGCGGCGCACGGCGGCACGATCGCGATTGTTCACACCGGACCCGCTGGCACCACATTGCGCGTGACACTGCCGGCACTGGACGGCGTGGAATCGTACGAAGCCGAACCGCCGCGAGCCACAGTTCCGCCAGACTCCCCCATCTCGGGGATTCGGATGCTGTTCGTGGACGACGAGCTGCCATTGCATCGCGGGATTCGCACGTACGCGCGCAGCCGTGGCTTCGGCGTGGTCACCGTCTCCGATGGCGCCTCTGCGCTGGATGCGGCGCGGCGCGATCGATTCGACGTGGTGGTGTGTGATCTGCGCATGGGTGGACTCGATGGTCCGGCCTTCTACGAGGTGCTGCGGCGTGAACATCCCTGGCTGGCTACGCGTACGTTGTTCATCACCGGGGATCTCGTGAGTGCTACCAGCCGTGCATTTCTCGACGCCGCTGGCCAGCCCGTGTTAGCCAAACCGTTCGATCTGGAGCGATTGGAGGCATCCGTGGCCGCACTCTTGCGCCAGTCGCCGTCGCCCGCGACCTGACCGACGGCTCACCGAACACGTCACGACAGGGGCCTGCTCATGCGCCCGTCCGCCGCGTTATTTGTCACCTTCTTGGTGTTGATGGTGTCGAGTGGCGTCCTGTATCTCGTCTACCGGCTGCGCCGTCTGGCGGCGGACCGCGCCGACGCCAAGGTGCGTGCGGCAGCGGCCCTCGAGGAGATGACGCGTTTCACTCGAGAGTTGCAGCAACGCCAGGGCGATGCGCCGAACGACGACACGAGCCTCTCGGCGGGCGAACGGCTGCGCCGGTGCTATCCCGGGCAGGCACCGCGCGCCTTATCTTAAGTCATGCCCGAGTTCTTTCCGCATCACACGATCGAATGGCGGGTGCACGAGCTGCGCCTGCCACGCCGCGTGTCGCTGTCGCTGCTCGGCATGGCATGCATCACCGGCTTGCTGGTGCGGCTCTGCCGGTTGCTCGCGTTCTCCAACCGACAGCCCAGCTTCTGGGCCGTTTTGCCGTTGTTTGCGCTTGGGTTCGTGTTGTTGTTGAGCCTTAGCGCGTCGTATCTGGGTAACCACCCCGTTCGACAGTGGCTCTGGCGCGCGCCCCTCTTCGCTGTTCTGGAGAGTGTGAGCGAAGCGCTCGTGAGCGCAGTGCTGATCGCGTTGGGCGTCGAACGCCTGGGCACAATGCACGCGAGCTGGTCGAACTGGCTGCCGATGGCCGTCTCCACGTTGATCCAGCGCACGATCGCGATTGTGATCTTTGCCGCGGTGCTGGCGTTCGTGGTGCAGCTCGTGCGAAAGGTGCTCATCGGTCGAGCGCGACGCGCCGATCCCGCGGCGCAGGGATGACCGCGCGTGCGCCCGGAACAGCGCTCGATTACTTTGCGGAAGCGTGCTCCCGGTCGTTCACCGTTCGCCCATCGCCAGCCCGCCATCGTCTCCATGCACCGTAACGCAAAATCGTTGATTGTCGTCGGCGACCGGGTCCTCATTGCCATTGAGGATGGCGAAGAGCGGAGCAAGGTAGGCTTGTACCTGCCTCCTACGGCCGTGGACAACCAAGCGGTGCAGGGTGGTCGCATCGTTGCGACAGGCCCGGGACTGCCCATGCCCGATCCGGCAGAGATGGGCGAGGAACCGTGGCGGACACCTCGCCGCGAAACGCGCTTTCTGCCAATGCAGGCGCGCGTCGGCGACTATGCGCTGTTCTTCCGGCGGGCGGGCGTGGAAATCACCTTCGAAGGCGATCGCTTCCTGGTCGTCCCGCAAACGGCGATCCTGGCGCTGGTGCGCGAGGGCACGTCGGACGACGAGGATGTATAGCGCCCCCGCCCGGTGCGCGTCTCTTACCTTCAGTGACTATGCCCTACGATGAACGATTCGTCGCGCCAATGCGTGAAGAGCTAACCCGGCTCGGAGTCCAGGAGATGCGCACACCCGAAGAGGTGGATGAGACGCTCAAGGACGCGTCGGGAGCCGCTCTCGTGGTGGTGAATTCGATCTGCGGGTGTGCGGCGCGCAATGCACGTCCGGCCGTGGCCATTGCCTTGCAGCACGATCGTCGGCCGCAGACGTTGGCAACGGTGTTCGCCGGACAGGACATGGATGCCACGGCCCGGGCGCGCAGCTACTTCACGGGCTATCGTCCGTCCTCGCCGCAGATCGGACTCCTGAAAGACGGCAAGCTGGTGTACATGCTCGAGCGCCATCAGATCGAGGGGCGAAGCGCCGACGCCATCGCGCGCGACCTCATCACAGCCTTCGACGCACACTGCTGACGGCGACGCACGCCTGGCACACAGCGTGCACGCTTGGCTTTGGGCCACATTCACCGGAGCAGAGCGATGGCGCCCGAGTCGAGCGAGATCAACAATGGCGCCAATGCACAACACGCAGACGGCACCCCCCCCGCCCCGTCCGCGCCGTTGGAGGCAGCGCAGCGCGATGCGGCGACTCCAGCAGGCGCGGCAACCGATGCTCGCAGTGCGTTGACGCCGGCCGACGCGACCGGCGGACGATGGCTGCACCCGCCGCATGTCGCGCATGTTCGTTCGGAAATCGAAAACCAGATCCGCAAGAAGCCGGGCCGCGCGCTGCTGGTTGCGTTAGGCGTGGGCTACGTGATCGGTCGCATTCTCCGAGGGAAGCGGGACACCTGAGGCATCTGATACCCCGACGCCGCGAGGCGGGCGGCCGTTATTTCGGGTTCAGAATCCGGTCGATTCGGTGCCTGGCCTCCACGATGTGGGCGCGGGTGTCGCGGTTCGCGGCGCGCGGCAGCGCCGCGCGGAGTTGGGCATCCAGATCCATGAGTTCCATGCGCAGCAGCGCGCGAGCCTCATCGGGCACGGGCGCGAACAGGTAGGCGAACTGCGGCGGGACGTTGGCCTGACGCGGCGACTCCGGCGGCGGATTGATCTTGCCGGCGCACAGATCGAGGTAGGCATACTGGATGTTCTGGCGGAACGCATCGATGTCGACGCGCGGTGCGTCAAGTTCGCTCCAGATGCCATGCCGCACATCGCTGAGCATCGCGCCGAGCGGGTACGCATCAGAGGGTTTGGCCGCCAGCGCCTCGAATTCGATCAACCGCGAAAAACGGCTGTTGTCAAACAACCGCGTAAGCAGGACTTTTTGTGCGTCGCCGATGCGCGTGAGCGCACCGCTGGGTTCGATGCGATCCAGGATGGCCCGGTCGAGGAAGAAGGTCGGCGTGGTGAACGCGTGCGCATTCAGGAACGCGACCGCCGCGCGTTGGCGCGCGGGCGCGATCGGGGTGAAGCGCGGGCCTGGCTGGCTTCCATACCGATCCTGCGACTCGACCCCGCCTACCACGTTGGCCACGTGGCCCAACTCGGTCCGCCACTGGCCAATGAGCCGCGTGTACAACTCGGTGAGGTCGGCGTTGTCCTCGGTGGGATGGATCGTGGCCGGCATGAGCATCGGCACGATGCGCTCGATGTTGCGAAGCCCGAACCCCGTCGACTTGACGGCGTCCTGATCGCCCACGGCTTCGGTTTCTTCCCCCGGATCGGCACCGTTCGAGTTGGAGGTCGAGAAGCGGTACCACGGTATGCTGTCCTGCATGCGCGCCCATTGGTCTAACGTTGGGCGCTCGGCCTCGGGCGAGTGGGCGTCGGGAATCGGCTTGTAGCCCCACATCGTCGCGAAGACATCGTACGGCCCGACCTTCGGCACGAGATCCTCGAGCGCGATGTGGTCTTCGGGTTGGGCAACGTAGTTGAACCGCGCGTAGTCCATGATCGACGGCGCGTGCCCCATGCGATGCACCCACGTGGCGCTATGCACGCTGTCGGCCGGATACTCGGCGCTGGCCTTCATGTTGTGCTCGAAGCCTAACGTATGACCCACCTCGTGCGCCACCACGAACTGCAGCAGCCGGCCCATGAGCGAGTCGGGAAGCGGAAGACTCTGCGCGCGCGGATCGAGCGGCGCAACCTGCGTGAAGTACCAGTCGCGCTGCAGGTTCAACACGTTGTGAAAGATGCGGACGGAGCCGTTGAGGATCTCCCCGGTTCGCGGATCGCTCACGTGCGGCCCCTGCGAATTCTCCACCGTGGACGGCAGCCATCGCACCACCGTGTGGCGGATGTCTTCCATCGACCATGTCGGATCCTCTGCTGCAGACGGCGGATCGCGAGCCACGATCGCGTGCTCGAATCCCGCCGCCTCGAACGCCTTCTGCCACTCCTCGATACCGGCCTTCACGTACGGTGCCCAACGCGTTGGCGTGGCGGGGTCGACGTAGTACACGATGGGATGCACCGGTTCCGATAACGCGGCGCCCGGATCCTTCTTGACGAGCCGCCAGCGCGTGATGTAGCGCCGCACGACCGACCGCTGCTCGCTCGTCCCGAAGTCGACCTGCTGCGACGTGAAGTACCCGACGCGCTCGTCGAAGTAGCGGGGCATCATCGGATCGTCCGGAAGGCGCACCAGGCTCCAGTGCGCGAGCACGCTCTGCACGGGCTCCGGTCCGCGTTGCGCCGATTGAGGCGCGCGTGGCTCGCCCGCACCCGCCGGCTCCGGAACGGGCACCGCCGTCTGCGTCGCTTCAACCTCCACGTTCTCAGGGAACGCCACCGCCCTCTCGATGAACGAGCGCTTCTCATCGATCTTGCCGCGCGACGATTGGAACTCGGGCACGTTGGTCGTATAGAGCGATGTCACGTCGACAACCGCCGCACTGTCCGGCCCGTATGCCTCCACCGGGAAGATCGCGACGACCGCCGGATTGTTGGATTCCCTCACGGCCTGGTACACAGGTAGCGTCGAATCCGCGGTGACGGCGAACGAGGTGCGCCGCAAAATGACGCGGTTGCCGTCGCGCTGCCAACGCAACGTGCTCTCGATGAACTGGTCGCCACCATAGCCGTCAAAGTCGCCCGGCTTCGCCTCCGATCGCGCGAACCGCCCCACGAGCAGCATGTCCCGATCCAGCTCCTTCGCGGGGATCTCGAAGTAGAGCTTGTCATCGATCTGGTGCGTCGTGAGCATCCCCACGTGCGTCTTCGCGCGCGCGGTGATGACCTTGGCGTACGGCCTGGGAGCGCGCGGTTGACGAGGACGCCCTTCCGCCTCTCCCGTGTCGTTCGCGGCGGACGGCGGCTGACGCATGGCCGCTGGCTGACTAACTGGCGTCGGCGCCGACGCAGGGTGGGGGGCGCAAGCGCCGAACAGCAGGACGCCCGCGGCGAGACGGAGCGACGACCTGATCATTCGAAGTATACGGTTAGGATGGAGACGGACGGCGGGAATCCAATTTCAATACGCCCCGCGTCGGGTTATCGTTGAGCGGGCACAACCGATGGGCGGACGCCCGCGTGCTTCTCAACCGCTGGCCCGCACCCAGCGCACCAGCTCTCGCAGCGACGGCCGCTTGCCGTACATGAGCAGCCCCGTGCGATACACCCGCGCCGCCAGCCACACGGCCAGCCACGCCCCGCCCAGCAGCACGGCGAGCGACACGACCACCCGCCACGCACTCACCGATACCAAGCTGAGCCGGAGCGGCATGATGATTGGCGACGAAAATGGCAGAATGGACAGCACATCGGCCATCCGCCCCTCGGGCGCGAGAATCACCGGTTGAATGAACGTCGCCGTGAGCACCAGCAGCAGCGCGATGGGCAACTGTACCTGCTGCGCGTCCTGTTCGCTGCTCACCATGGAGCCGATCGCGGCAAACAGCGCGGCGTACACCACGTATCCCAACAAGAAATAAACGACAAGCAGCAACGCGGTGGCCGGCGCCACGTGCGGCATCTCGAACGCCGGCATGGGCACGTGCAGCCGCGCGAGCAACGGCCCGCGTTCCATTACGAGCACGGCGGTCGCAACGCCGGAGATGAGCAGTTGCAAGCCGGCCACTCCGCCCACGCCAAGGATCTTTCCGAACAACAACGTATCGGGACGCACGCTCGATACCACGGTCTCGGCCACGCGCGTCTGCTTCTCCTCCATCACGCCGCGCAGCACGATCTGTCCGTAGAAAAAGATCGTGATGTACAGCACGAACGCCACAAAGAAGGCGATGATCGTGCTCACTTCGCCCGATCCGCCGCGACCACGCGCCGTGAGTCGCTCGGTGTGCATCTGCACGTCGAGACCGGTGAGCGATTCCACCTGCTTGGGATCCATACCGGCCTCACGCAGCCGTGTCGCAATGAGCTGGTCGCGCACCGTCCGCTGCAACCGGTTCATGTCGATTGGCGACGACGCGTTAGACCCCGCATACCGTACCGCGGGCTTCGGCCACAGAGCGGGACCGAGCACGAGATACCCCTTCTCCCGTTTCGCGAGGACCTCACGCGTGGCGCTCGATTCGGCAGCCGCCAACTCGGCCACCGGCACCGCGGTCACGCGCGTGAGCGACGTGTCGCCGGTGATGCCGCCGTCGAGCGCGAATGCGACCGACTTCCCAAGTCCCGTGCCCGACACGTCAATGATGGTGATGCGTGCCACGTCATTCGACGGCACCGCTCGCGCCGCGAGGACGATCGGGACCACGATCACCAATCCCATCAACAGCGGCACGAGGATCGTACTGACGATGAACCACCGCGAGCGCACACGCTCTTGAAACTCGCGCCGGATGACGATCCACAGTTTATGCATGAGTCGCCTCGGCGTGCTCGAGTTGTGCCGCGGAGACGCGATCCACGAAGACACGGTGCAGCGACGGTTGCACCAACTCGAACCGTTGGACTACCGCTCCGGCGTCGATCAGCCGGCGCAGCAGCAGCTGCGGATCCGCCGCCGGAGCGAGGTCCAACTCCAGCACCTGATTCGAGTCATCCACCCGTTGGACGAGCGACGCGTCGTGCAGCACGCGCTGGACGCCCTCTCGTGCGCCCTCGTCGCCGTCGAGCGAGAGGGCCACCTGCCGCAGGCCGTGCGCGCGGCGGACCTCGGCCAGCGTGCCATCCACCAGCTTCGCGCCGGCGGCGATGATGCAGACCGCGTCGCACAACCGCTCCGCGCTCTCCATGAGGTGCGTGCTGAACACGATCGTTCGTCCGGCGCGCTTGAGTTCGAGGATGATGTCCTTGAGCGCCTGCGCATTGATCGGGTCGAGCGCGCTGAACGGCTCGTCGAGGATCACCATCTGGGGCTCGTGCACCAGCGCGCCGATGAATTGGACCTTCTGCTGCATGCCGCGCGACAATTCCTCGACCCGCGCATCGCCCCAATCGCGTTCCTGCGTGACTAACTGAAGCCGCTCGAGCCAGTCGTTGATGCGTTGCGTCGCCGCGGCGCTGGGCACTCTCTTGAGCGCGGCCAAAAAATGGAGCACGCGCCGCACTGTCATACGGCGGTAGAGTCCGCGCTCCTCGGGCAGATACCCGACGCGGTCGATCACGCCGGGCGCGTTGTTGGCCGCGCCGAGGACGCGGATCTGCCCGGAGTCCGGCGCGATGATGTCCAACACCATCCGGATGGTCGTCGTCTTTCCCGCGCCATTCGGGCCAAGCAGGCCGTACACGGTGCCTGGAGGAATGCGGAGCGAGAGGTCGCGCACCGCCACGTGCTGCGTGAATTTCTTGACGACGTGGTCGATCTCAACGGCAAAATTCATGAGGTGGGCCCGGAATAGGTGTCGACTCTCCGAGAACAGTACGGTGCACGCACCCCGTAGTTCCAGAGGAACTGTATCCGGCCGCTTGTTCGCGCTGCGCGTGGCGGTACAGATTGTCGTCACCCCTTCATGGATCATCCGGCGGTCTTACAATGCCCCATCGCCATGCTCGATTCCTTTCGCTCACGCTTCTCGCATTGGCGCTAGCGTGCGGCGGGCCCGCGCCGGACAACACGCTCGTGGTCTTCAGCGCCGGGAGTCTCGCCAGTCCCATGCGTGCGGCGCTCGACACGTTTGCGGCGCGCGAGCACGTGCGCGTGGAGCAGCAGAACACCGGAAGTCTCGAGGCCGCGCGCATGCTCATCGAGCTGCACAAGATCCCCGACGTCATCGCGCTCGCCGACTACCAGGTGTTCGCCAACCTGTTGATGCCCAAGTACGTCTCGTGGTACGCGGACTTTGCCCACAATCGTATGGTGCTCGCATACACCGGCAAATCCCGATTCGCGTCGGAAATCACGACCCAGAACTGGTGGCAGGTGTTGCAACGGCCCGGCGTGCAGGTGGGCCGCTCGGATCCCAACCTCGACCCGAACGGCTATCGTACACTGATCGTGATGCAGCTCGCCGAGCGATACTACAAGCAGCCGGGGCTGTACAATCGATTGCTGGCTGCCGCGCCGCCGCGCAACGTGCGTCCCAAGGAGGTCGACCTGGTCGGCATCCTGCAGGCGGGGGAGTTGGATTACATCTGGTCCTACGAGTCCCTCGCGCAGGCGGCATCGCTGAGCTACGTGCAGCTCGCGCCCGAGATCGACCTGGGCAACCTGGCCGACACCGCATCGTACGCGCAGGCGGTGGTGCGCGTGGCGGGGAGAACGCCGCGCGATACGCTCAGCTTCGAGGGGCAGCCCATCGTGTACGCGCTCTCGATTCCCACAGGGGCGCCGCACGCCGCCCGGGCAGCGAAGTTTGTTGCGTTCCTGCTGTCGGCTGACGGCAAGCGCGTGCTGCGTACGGCCCGGCTCGACGCGCTCGAGCAGCCGGTACTGGTGGGGACGGATATCCCGGCCGCGGTGTCGGCTGTGGTACGCGGTCCGTGACCGGCGCGGCGGGCCGCATCGGGTGGGCGCCTCCGCCGGGGAGGCCGGGAGGGGGGGGAGAGGCGCATCGCGCGGCGAGCATCATCGCGGGGTTGTGCGGGTCGTTGTTTCTGCTGTTTCTGGTGGCTCCTATCGCGCGACTGGTGGCCACCGGGGGCGCCGCCGGCGTGGGGAAGCTGGTCAGCGACGCGGAGCTGCGCAGCGCGCTCTGGCTCACCGCCGTTACCGCGACCACGGCCATGTGCGTCGGCGCGTTAGGTGGTACGCCATTGGCGTACCTCCTCGCCCGCCGCGATTTTCGCGGGCGGGCCGTGGTAGCGGCGGTTCTCGACCTGCCGCTGCTCATTCCGCACCCGGTGGCCGGCATCGCGCTCCTCCTGATGTTGGGGCGGGAGAGCGTGGTGGGGGGCGTGCTGCTGCGGGCGGGGATCCGCGTGGCCGGCTCGCCGGTGGGGATCGTGTGCGCGATGGTGTTCGTGTCGGCGCCGTTGTTCATCAGCGCGGCGCGCGAGGCATTCGCGCGCGTGGATCCGCGCTTCGAATCGGTCGCTCGCACGTTAGGCGATCCCGCCTGGCGCGCGTTCCGGCGGGTCACGCTGCCGCTGTCCATGCGCGGGCTGATCGCGGCCGCGGTGGTGATGTGGGCGCGCGCGGTGAGCGAGTTCGGCGCCATCGTCATCCTCACGTACAATCCGAAAGTGGCGAGCGTGTTGAGCTACGACCGGTTCACGAGCTTCGGGCTCACGGAAGCGCTGCCGGTCGCGGCGGTGCTCACGATTCTCGCGCTGGTGCCGCTCATCGCCCTGCGCGCGCTGCGCCCCGACCGCGGCGCGGGAATGGACGCGTGATCGAGCTCACGGGGCTCGAGGCGCAGGTGGGTACGTTTCGGCTGCGCGACATCACGTTCACCGTGCCCGCCGGCGGTTACGGTGTCGTCATCGGACCGGCGGGATCGGGGAAGACCACGCTGCTCGAAACGATCGCCGGCGTCGTTCCCCAGTTAGGCGGAGGACTCAGGCTCGATGGTCGCGATGCGCGCGGCGCACCGCCGGAGCGGCGGCGGGTGGGGTTCGTCTACCAGCAGGGCTACCTGTTTCCGCATCTCAGCGTGGAGGAGAATGTCACCTACGGCGCCGCGGATCCTGCATTCGCGCGCGACGTCGCGCGTCGCGTGGGCGCCGACGCGATCTTCGGACGGGCGGTGCGCGCGCTGAGCGGGGGTGAGCGCCAACTCGTGGCCATCGCCCGGGCGTTGGCCATGCGGCCGTCGGTGCTGCTCCTGGATGAACCGTTCAGCGCGCTCGACCCGCGCCGCCGCACCGAGGTTCGGCGCACGGTGCGCGCGCTGCACCGCGAGTTGGAGGTCACGGTGCTGCAGGTCACGCACGACTTCACCGAGGCCGGCCTCCTCGGCGACGTCGCGATCCTCCTCGATGGCGGCCGCGTGCTGCAGTACGGCCCGCCGGAACACGTATTCCGGCGGCCCGCGTCCCCGTACATCGCCGAATTCCTCGGCGCCGAAAACGTGTTCGCGGGCAGCGTCCGCGTGTTAGGCGACGCCGCTCCCGATTGGGCCGGTGCGCCGCCGGACGCCGAACCCGGGTCCCATGGGCACCACGCCATCGAGTTCCGCGCCGGACCCCTCACCCTCTACACCGTGGGCGACGCGGCGCCGGGACCGGGCTATGCCGTGCTGCGCGCCGAAGAAGTCGTGTTGTCGCGCGAGCCGCACCCGACGTCGGCGCGCAACCAGTTCGCCGGCACGATCAGCGAGCTGGCCACGCTCGGCGCCCTCACGCGGGTCACCGTCGACGTGCAAGGCACGCCCCTCGTGGCCGCGCTCACCACGCGCTCGGCCAAAGAGCTCGCGCTCGCGCCGGGTACGCCCGTGTATGCGTCGTTCAAGGCGATGGCCGTTCATCTGTGTTTGGCGGGCGGAGCCGCGACGCGGGCCGGACCCGCCGCCACGTCCCTTGCGCAATGCGCCGGCGCCAGCGATGGTGTCGCATGCCGATATTGTCGAACTCGCTACACCTGCCGGGCGCGCTTGCCCTCCTTGCGCTCGCCGCGTGTGGAGACGCCACCACGCCGCGGTCCGTCCTGCCCTTCGCCTTTACCGATCCAGTGGGCGACACCATCACCGAGGCCGCGGACGCACAGGCCTTCATGGCCGTCGATGCACGGCGCGTGAGCGGATACGTCACCCGCGACTCCCTGATCCTCAGCATCGTGTTCACGGCGCCTATCGCGCCGCCCGCCGCACGAGCGCCTAATTCCGTCGCCGCGATCGTGGAGCTCGACGCCGATGCGGACTCGACCACAGGCGTCCCGCCCTACACGGGTCCGTTTGCCGGCGATGCCCACCTGGGCATCGAGTACGTGCTGGTTGTTCCCGACGAAGCGGGGACGGGCGTCGAGGTCCGGGACATCGTGCTGCAGCAGACCACGTCATACCCCGTACGCTACGATGGCGATTCGCTAACCGTGCGCCTGCCGATCACCGCCGTCTCTACCTTCAACACGCCCTTGCACCTGCTCGCCGTGACCGGCACCACCCAGCGCCCAACCGACATCGTGCCCGACGGCGGCTACGTTGCCGTCGACCGCCTAACCCCATCCGCGTCCCGGAACGCGATGCGTGACGTAATCCGGCCCGGCGCCGCCGGCAAGGCGCTCCCCGGCCGCATCCCCACGCCGTGGAGTAGGGGGAAGGATAGCGTCAACTAGCGAACGGCACATCGAGTTCAGGCGGTCGACTCGCGGCCCAAGGCTGAGCACTACGACAACGCACCCTGGCACGTTCGGTGCATTAGCGTACGTTTATCGAGGGCGATTCTCAACGATGATCGCGCGCGGACGATCGTCGTCTGGCGCAGGAGGAAGCATGCAAGGGTACCGGTACGTGATGTTCGCTGCCGCAACGGTTGCCGTTGCGGCCTGCAACCCGTTTCACCGTACGCGCGCGGTGGAGATCAAGAGTGCAGAGGTCCCCGTCAGCTCGCGGTGGAATGCCACCCTGGCGACGCCGACCCAGCTTGCCGGAGCGCTTCAGGTCCAAGGTAGTGCCTGGATGGCGCCGGGCTCGGATAACCAGACGCTCGTGTACGTGTCGGTCATGAACGCGGCGCCCGGTGGCCAGCACCCATGGCACGTGCATCTGGGGACATGTGGCAACGACCAGGGCATTCTCGGCCCGGCGGACGCCTACAAGTCGCTGAAGATCGATGGAGATGGCAAGGCGTCGCAGCAGATCACCCTGCCCGTTCCAATACCGACCACTGGGCAGTATCACGTGAACGTCCACGCGTCGGCGTCCAACATGGGCACGATCATCGCCTGCGGAAACCTCGCGCCGCCGCTCGACTGAGCGCGCCTTACGCGATCGATTTGCGAACGGCTCCCGCATCCAAGCGGGAGCCGTTCGCACGTGCAGCGTCGTCCGCCGCGATCCGTTAGTTGGTCACCACGATCGTTCCGACAAAAGACGGATATGCAGACGGCG
>JANWIF010000049.1 GCA_025450035.1 Gemmatimonadaceae bacterium | reverse complement strand
GAACGGTTCGAAGATTCGCTCGAGGTGTTCGGCGGCGATGCCGATCCCCGTGTCACGCACATCGAGTACCAGGCTGTCGGCCTCGATGCGCGCACCGAGCGTCACCGTGCCCCGCTCGGTGAACTTGACGGCGTTGGACAACAGGTTCACGAGCACCTGGCGCAGCTTCACCACATCGGTCACCACCGTTAGGTCGCTGGGACACGGCTCGATGGTCACCGTCAGGCGCCGGGCCGCGGCCAGCGGCGCCACCAGCGTCGCCGCGGCGTCGAGCAACCCGGCGACGTGCACCGCCCCGAGCTGCACGGTCTCGTGTCCGGTCTCGAGCCGCGATAAGGTGAGCAACTCGTCGATGAGACCGAGCAGATGCAGCGCGCTGGCTTCGATGCGTGAGAGCTGCTGCCGTTGCAGGTCGGTGACCGGCCCGCTGATGCCATCGGCGAGCAGCTCTTCATAGCCGAGGATCGACGTGAGAGGCGTGCGCAGCTCGTGGCTCATCACGGCCAGGAAGTCGCTCTTGGCGCGGGTGGCCGACTCGGCGTCCATCCGGGCGCGCTGCTCGGCGGAAAAGAGACGCGCCCGCTCGAGCGCCTGCGCGCATTGGGCGGCGAAGGCGAGCAGCATACCCCGCTGGTCCGATGTGAACGTGCGCGCCTCGGGAAAGTTGAAGCTCACCACTCCCAGCACGCGCCCGCCGAACGTGAGCGGCAGCCCCGCGTAGGCCGACAGATGTACGGCGCCGATGATCGGTGCGATGCGCGGGTAGCGCTCCTCCCACTCCGCGAACGACTCGAGAAACACCGGCGCATCGGTAGTCACGACGTCGCCACCCGGCGAACCACTGTCCACGGGATACTGCATCCACGCGCGGATGAGGTGCTCTGGGTAGCCCATCCAGCAGAGGACGCGGAAGGTGCGGCCGTCGTCCGTGAGCAGGATGACGTCGCCGGCCGCGGCGCCGAAGGCCGGCAGCGCCTCACGAAGTACCACGGCACCCACCTGTTCCTCGCTCAGTGCGCTGGACAGCGCGGCCGTGAGCTGTTGCAGGGTGGCCGCTTGGGCCGCGGCGCGGCGCGCGGCGGCGAGCAGGCGCACCGCATCGTCGGCGCCGTCGGTTAGTTCATCCAGCACCATCGTTTCACGCGCCGATACCGCCGCGCGGCGCGACGGCACCCACGGATGGCAAGTGAGACATGCGTTACGTCCGCGTACACCGGTCCGGCGCGCGCGGTACGGCGCGCGTTACGAGACAATATACCATGCACCGCAGGCGCGACCAGCGCCCCACGCTTACGGGCTTGCCCCACTCACGCTACTTTCCGCGCTCCTCTCAACTCCGCGCTCGGTGGCGACCGCTTCGCACGATCCGTACGCCGCACTGCGTTTCCGCGACTTCCGGCTGTTTCTGGCCGGGCGCATGCTTTCGACGATCGGGCAGCAGATGCTCGACGTCGCGATCGGATGGGAGCTGTACGAGCGCACGCACTCCGCCCTGGCACTCGGGTTCGTGGGGCTGGTGCTCGTGGTCCCCATCATCGCGTTCGCGCTCCCTTCGGGACATCTGGCCGACCGGCAGGATCGCCGCGGCATCGTGCTCATCACGCAGCTCGTGCTGTCCGTGGGCTCATTGACCCTTGCCGCGATCTCGTTCACGCGCGGGCCGGTGGCGCTCGTGTTCGCGACGTTGTTCGTGATCGGGTGTGCGCTGGCGTTCAATCGGCCGGCCACGGCGGCGCTCTTGCCGCAACTGGTCCCGGCGGCCGATTTCGCGAATGCCGTGACCTGGAGCAGCAGCGGCTTTCAGATCGCGTCCGTCGTGGGTCCTGCGTTAGGCGGCGCGATCATCGGCATACGCAAGCACGCCGGCCCTGTGTACGTGGTGGACGCGATGCTCGCGTTGGCGTTCCTGGCGTGCGTGTGGGGCATCGCGGGGCGCCAAATCGAGCGCCGGCGGGAGACGATGACGCTGTCGAGCCTACTCGCCGGCATCCGGTTCGTACGCCAGACGAAAGTGATTTTGGCGTCGATTACCCTTGACCTGTTTGCCGTGCTGTTTGGCGGAGCGACGACGCTGCTTCCCGTCTTCGCCAAGGACATTTTGCACGTTGGGCCCGTGGGATTCGGTTGGCTGCGCGCCGCGCCGTCGATGGGCGCGTTGGCGATGGCGATCGTGCTCACGCATCGGCCGCCGATGCGGCGCGCCGGGCGCAGCCTGCTGTGGGCGGTGGCAGGATTCGGTGTAGCGACCATCGGCTTCGGCCTCTCGCGCTCGTTTATCCTATCGATGGTGCTGTTGCTCCTGCTCGGCGGACTCGACAACATCAGTGTGGTGGTGCGTCACACGCTGGTACAGGTGCGCACCCCCGATGCGATGCGTGGACGCGTATCGGCGGTGAACGGGGTGTTCATCGATACGTCGAACGAGCTGGGTGGATTCGAGTCCGGTGTGACGGCTGCACTCCTTGGGCCGGTAGTGTCGGTAGTGGCCGGCGGGGTGATCACGATTCTGGTGGTTGTCGCGGTGGCACGCCTCTGGCCCGAGCTTCGCGACATGGGACCGCTGTACGAACCCGGCGCGGCGTAAGGCGCCCGTTCACCCTTTACGAGGTAGCTGCGATGCGATTCTTTCTGCGACTCCTGATCACTGCCGCCGCGTTGTGGGTGGCCACGCGCTTGGTCCCGGGGATCACCTACCACGGCGGGTGGATGGCGCTCCTCGGTGTATCGCTGGTGTTCGGCGTGTTGAACGCCATCGTTCGACCCGTGCTCACGTTCTTTACGTTTCCGCTGTTCATCGTGACGTTGGGACTATTCACGTTCGTGCTGAATGCGTTCATGCTGTGGCTCACCAGTTCAGCATCGCGGTCGCTTGGACTTGGCTTTCACGTGGCCGGGTTCTGGGCGGCGTTCTGGGGGGCCATCGTCGTGGGGCTGGTGAGCTTCGTGTTGTCGGTGCTGGTACCGGGAAGGGCAAGAGCGTGAGCGAGCTTTCGGGATCGCGTGGGGTATTAGGCCGGCTGAGCTGCTCCGCCTAACGCTGAAGCGGCAGCTGCGCGCGCCCGACCGTCACGCGGATGCCGCCGTTCACGGTCGAGAGCACTGGCCGGAGGTCCAGCGCGGTGTGCCTGGCCAGCCGGGCGTCGGCGAACATGAGCACCAGGGTCCAACCGGGGCAGCGGCTGCGGAGCACGTGACCGAGTTGGGCGTAGAGGTCGCGCAGGAGCCGGCGGTCGCCCACGCGAACGCCGTACGGAGGATTGGTGATCACCCACCCGGCGTTAGGCGGGGGACTGACGGCCGACAGCGCCCGCTGCGCGAAGGCGATGTCGGCGCCCACACCGGCGCGGGCGGCGTTCGCGGTGGCCGCGGCGATGGCGCCGGCATCGCGGTCGGAGCCATGAATGCTGCACGGGGCAGCGGGGAGCACCGCATCGCGCGCCTGATCGAGTGCGCGCGACCAGATGGGCCCGGGGAAGTCGGGCCAGTCGAGGAAGGCGAAGCGGCGGTGGGCGCCGGGCGGACTGCGGCGCGCGATGAGCGCCGCTTCGATCGGAATCGTACCCGCGCCGCACATCGGATCGAGGAGCGGCGTGCGTGCATCCCAACCGCCGCCCAGCACCATCGCGGCGGCGAGCGTCTCGCGCATGGGTGCCTTCGCGGTTTCCAGCCGGTAGCCGCGGCGGTGCAGCAGCGCGCCGGAGCTGTCGATGCTCACGGTGCAGATGTCGTGCATCACGCGGACGACCAGCAGCGGATCGCCGTCCGTGGCCGCCCGGGGCGCTTCCTCCTCGTTAGGCGGCGATGCGGCGATGATCGCGCCGGGCACGCCCGCCTCGATGGCGCTGGCCAACCGTTGGGCGATACCGGCCGTGTGATACAAGCGCGACTTGTGGCTCGTGACCCGGAGCCGGATCGCGCGGCCCGGAGGCAGGACGCGATCCCAGTCGACGGCGCGCGCCCGTCGCTCGAGTTCACCAAACGCGCGCGCGCGAAACGTCGCGATCCGCACGATGACGCGGCCGGCGGTGCGGAGCCACAAATTCGCCCGGCACACGGCGTCCAGTCCGCCCGTGAACGCTACGCCGCCGGGCTCGATCTCACGCGGCGGCAACCCCAGCCCGCGCAGCTCCTCGGCCAGCAGCGATTCGAGTCCGGGGGCGCAGCTTGCGAAGAGGTCGAGCCGCGACGCGGCACCCTTAGCGGCCACGCCCGGGCTTGGCCGAACGCCGCGCAGTGTGCGAGCGCGTCGAGGAGGTCCTAGGTCGCGCACACTTAGCCGGCTGCCGGCGCGCACCGACGGCATCGAGACTGCGCCACAGGTACCACGACGCGATGGTGCGATACGGCGTCCACACGGCGCCGATCTTGTGCACCCGCTCTGCGTTAGGCATCCGCCGCAACCCATACGCGCGCTGGATCGCCTTGCGGATGCCGAGGTCCAGATCGGGGAGCACGTCGGGGCGGCCGAGTCGGAACATCAGGAACATCTCCGCGGTCCAGCGCCCGATGCCCTTCACCTGGGTGAGCGCGTCGATGACCGCCTGGTCGGCGAGCTCGTGCAGATCGTGAACAGGGAGCGCACCGGAGTGTACCCGTTGGGCGAGGTCTTTCACGTAGGTGATCTTCTGGCGCGAGAGACCGGCCGCGCGCAGCGATTCGTCGGGGGTCGCGAGCACCTGCGCCGGCATGGACGCGGTGCCGTCGAACAGCGCTATGACGCGGCCGTGAATCGTCGCGGCCGCGCTCCCCGAGAGCTGTTGATATACGATGGCACGCAGGATGTGGTCGAAGTGCGAGCCGCCGTCGCGAACAGCAAAGCGACAGGGGCCGACGTCGTCGATCACCCGCGCAAGGACGGGGTCCGCGTGCCGGAGATGGGCAAGGGCTCGATGGTGCATGGGTGGAATCTATCTTGCCAGGGGAACGTGCCGCGACCTGTTGCTGGCGACCGTGGCGGGAACCTCGTCGTGGTTGACAAGGTTGTCGTTAGATTGGCTAGCGGGCGGGCGGAGGCCTGGCCGACACGCGCAGCCGGCGCAACCACACCTCGAACCGGAACCCCTATGATCCGAGCGACACACGTGGCAGCGTTGGCCGCGCTCAGCTTCGCAGTAGCGTGCGGCTCGTCTTCAACGACACAGCCGCCACCGCCCCCCCATGGCAACGCCCCGTGCCCGACGGGCTCGACCAATACGACCGTGTCGCTCGCCGTCGGTCAGGTGTCGGCGCTCACGTCGCCGGTCGCGCTCGATTGCGTCACGTTGGCCACCGCCGGCGGCGGCGCCGGGTCGTTCCTCGTCGTGGCCGGCAACGCCGACCTGACGCCCGATGTCATCGGCCACTATCAATTCGGATTCGCCGCGGCGACGGGGAACGACGTCGTCGCCGCCCGTTCGACATCGGGCGCCGTTCTCAGCGACCGTGCGCTCGACACGCGATCCATCGCCGAGGGGCGCTTTCGCGCCATGGAGCGGCGCGTGCTGCACCTCGACCGGCGCGGTGCGTTTGCCGCAGCCTCGAGAGCGATGCGCTCCATCCCGACGCATGTCGACCGTACTGTGGTCCCGAGCGTAGGCGACACGCTCACATTCAAGATCCCCGATGCAACTGCCAGCAACGCGTGCACGTCATTCACCACGCAGAAGGCCGTGGTCAAGACGGTTGGTACGCATGGGATCATCGTGCAGGACGTAAAAGCGCCAGCGGGCGGCTTCTCAGCGGCTGATTTCCAGTCGATCGAGTCGGAGTTCGACCAAATCATCTATCCGACAGACATGGTACATTTTGGCAGCCCATCGGACATCGATCACGACGGACATGTTTACCTGCTGTTCACGCCGCAGGTGAACGCGGCGACGAAGAGGGGGTCGAACAGCATCCTCGAGGGATTCTTTTTCGCCGGCGACCTGTTTCCGAGCACCGGAGTCAACTCCTGCGCCGAAAGCAACGAATCGGAAGTGTTCTACCTCCTCGTCCCCGACCCGGCGGGTACGTTCAGCGACGCTCGCCCCGATTCCATCGTGCGCCAGGACATCCGCGGCACGATCGCTCACGAATTTCAGCACATGATCAACGCCGGCGTCCGGTTTTTCGCCGAAGATGCGCCCGATGAGGCGACGTGGCTGAACGAAGGATTGTCGCACTTTGCCGAAGAACTCGTGGGTCGAGCGGAAGACAATTTCTCGGATACACAGAAATTGGCCATCGCTGACGTGGCGGACTTTCCGACCCTGAACAACTTCGACGCATTCTATGGGCAGAACATGGCCCGGCTGCGCGAGTGGATGTCGACGCCTGGAACCCTGGGTGCAACCAGCGGGCACGCCGACACGTCGTTGGCGGTGCGTGGCGCCGCCTGGTCGCTGCTGCGGTGGAGCGCGGATCACTACGCCAACGGGAATGTGGCCGCGTTCACGCGCGCGTTGGTAGCGGGCCCCGACACCGGCGTGGCCAACCTCGTGGCGCGCACCGGCGTGCCGTTCGATTCGATTACCGCGGGATGGCTCCCGGCGCTCTACACCGACGACGACGCCATCAGTGGATTGCCGTCGCGATACACGTTCCTCAGCTGGAACATTCGCGACATCGAGTCGAGGATAAACAACAACGTTTTCCCGCTTGTCGCGAATACGCTGAGTCAATCGCAGGCCACGACTGGCAGTGTGGCGTCGGCGTCGGCGAATTATTACCTGGTCTCCGTGCCTGCATCGGGAACCGTCGTGTTCGGGGAGTTGGACACGAACGGCGGTGCGGTCACGTATGCCGGCGCTCGACTCTATATCGTGCGTCTGCAGTGAGTCATCCCGGCGCGTGATGCGGAGACTCTTCAACTATTTCATTCGCGGGCTGATTGTCACGGCGCCGTTGGCGCTGACGCTGTACGTCTGCTGGGACCTCTTTCAGCGGGTGGATCGCTGGCTGGGGCTTTCGATTCCGGGGGCCGGCTTCGTGATCACGCTGCTGCTGATCACGCTTGTCGGCTTCCTGGCATCGAATCTCCTTACCCGCGGAGCGGTGTCGGCGGTGGAGCGCCTGCTGCAGAGGCTGCCATTTGTGCGGCTGCTTTACGGTTCCACGAGGGATCTTCTCAGCGCATTCGTGGGCGAGAAGCGCCGCTTCGAGACGCCGGTGCTGCTCACGCTCACGCCTGGCGAGGGCGTGCAGGTCCTCGGTTTCGTAACGGCAGAATCGCTGGAAGTCCTCGGACTGAGGGGGTACGTCGCGGTGTACGTCCCGCAGTCGTACGGATTCTCAGGGAATCTGCTGGTGGTGCCTTCTACGCGCGTCCGCCCCCTTGAGGCTGACAGCGCCGACGTCATGGCATTCATTGTCTCTGGCGGCATCTCGACCTCACTGAAACGGTAAGGCGCGGCAAGGGTCTGCTGGGTGTTGTCGGTGTTTTGCCGGCCCCGGTTATATTGGAGCCCTATGTATCAGTGCCGGCGCCGTGCTCGGGACTTTGCTGGCGCGCGGCGCGTGCCGTTCACTCGACGAGACCTTGCATGACCGATCACCACGCCTCGAGCGCCAGCACCACGGGAGGGATTCCTGTGGCACCATCGCTCGGGCCGGCGCTGAATGCCGCGCACGTGCCTCACCAGCAGTTCGAAGACCATCGCCGCATCGTCTTCATTAGCGGGCTCGCCATTCTTGTCGCCTTCGGGGCGGGGTTCGTGGCGGTGATTCTGATGCGGCTGATCGGCCTGATCACGAACATTTCGTTCTACGGCCGCATTTCCACCGCGTTCTCCTCGCCTGCCGGAAATCATCTGGGCCTGTGGGTGATCTGGATCCCAGTGATCGGCGGCCTGATCGTGGGCATCATGGCGCGCTACGGGTCGGCGGCGATCCGGGGACACGGAATCCCCGAGGCCATGGAGCAGGTGCTCTACAACGAGAGCCGCGTGGCCCCGCGGGTCACCATTCTCAAGCCGGTGTCGGCCGCATTCGCGATTGGGACGGGCGGACCGTTCGGCGCCGAGGGTCCGATCATCGCCACCGGCGGCGCGCTGGGGTCGTTGGTCGGGCAGCTGGTGCGCACGACGGCCGACGAACGAAAGGTGCTGCTGGCGGCGGGCGCAGCGGCGGGGATGGCGGCAACGTTCGGCAGTCCCGTGTCCGCGGTTCTGCTCGCCATCGAACTTCTCCTGTTCGAATATCGTGCCCGCTCGCTCGTGCCGGTCGCGTTCGCCAGCGCGACGGCAACGGCGGTGCGCATGGCGTTCATGGGGTCGGCGCCGATTTTCCCGATGCCCAATCTTGCGCAGCCGAACGGGACAGCGCTGGCCACGTACATCGTGCTGGGTGCCGTTGTGGGTTTCGCCTCGGTGTACGTGACGCGTGCTGTCTATCTCACCGAGGATGGGTTCGACAAGCTGCCGATCCACTGGATGTGGTGGCCGGCGATCGGCGGCCTGGCCGTGGGCATCATCGGCTACTTCGTGCCGCACACGATGGGGGTGGGGTACGACAACATCGACCGCATCCTTTCCGGCAACGTGGCCTGGACGGCGCTGCTCGCGCTGGTGGTGGCGAAGTTCGTTTCGTGGGCCATTGCGTTAGGTAGCGGGACATCCGGCGGGACCCTGGCGCCGTTGTTCACCATTGGCGGTGGGTTAGGCGCGCTGATCGGGGCGATGGTGATCGCCATCGCGCCCGGACTGGGTGTGGATGTGCGCATCGCGGCACTGGTCGGCATGGCGGCCATCTTCGCCGGTGCGTCCCGGGCCATGCTGGCGTCGGTGGTATTCGCGTTCGAGACCACGCGCCAGCCCGTGGGGCTGCTCCCGCTGTTAGGCGGATGCAGCGCAGCGTACCTGGTATCGCTGATGCTCATGCGGAACACCATCATGACCGAGAAACTCGCGCGCCGCGGCACGGACGTGGGGGCGGATTACGCGGTGGACTTCCTGTCGCAAATCCTGGTCAAGGAGATCGCGGCGAGCCACGTGGTGGCGCTCAACGCCGACGACTTCATCGAGAACGTGAGAGACTGGATGGCGTCGCGGGACGAGGATTCGCGTCACCAGGGGTATCCGGTGGTTGACGCCGGCGGGAATCTCGTCGGCGTGACGACGCGCGGCGAGCTGCTCGACCTGGAACTGCCCATCGACGCGCGCGTGCGCGACGTGATCACGCGTCCGCCGGTGGTGATTTACGAAGACAGCACGGTGCGACAGGCCGCGGACCACATGGTGCGGCAGAGCGTTGGGCGGCTGCCGGTGGTAACGCGCGAGGAACCGCGGCGGGTGGTCGGCATGGTGTCGCGCAGCGATCTCCTGGCGGCTCACGCAGGCCGATTGGCCTCGGAGCATAGCGCCACGCGGACCATCCGGCTCGAACTTCACGCGCTGCCGTGGCACTTTCGGCGCCCGCGTGAGGACACCGACGCTCAACCGCCGCATCCGGATTAGTGGAGAGCACCTCGGGTGCGGCCGTCGGGCGCGGTACGGCGTCGGAAGGCAAGTGACCACGCCTTGTTAAAGCCGATACGGCAGATCAAAACGGATCGCTCCGCGCGGCGAGCGGGGACCGCGCGCCACAACGACGGACCCGTCCCGATGACCGAATCAGGCTTCCAGCGTCGCGTTCAGATCGATCTGGACGTTGCCCTTTAGGGACGCGGACACCGGGCAGCCATCCTTGGTCGCCTCGGCAATCTTCCGGAACGATGCCGGATCGATGTTGGGCACCTTCGCGCGGACGGTGAGCACCATCGTCGTGATCTTGAAACCGTCGCCAACTTTGTCGATGGTGCACGCTGCCTTCGTGTCGATGCGCTGTGGAGGCGTGCCGTTTTTCTCGAGGCCCAGCGAGAGTGCCATGCTATAGCACGCGGCCTCCGCGGCGGCGAGCAGTTCCTCCGGGTTCGTACCCGGCGTATTTCCAAAGCGCGTGCCGAATGAATAGGCACCACCGATCTTTCCGCTCTGCCCCGCGAACGATCCCGTCCCGGACTGCAATCCGCCTTCCCATACGGCCGTGGCTACACGTGTCGGCATTGTACGCTCCTGGCAATGTTGAATATCTGACGTCGTAACGGCGCCTGACCCAAGTTCTCCCGTTTTGAGCCGCTCAGCAACCGCGGCAATGGTCTCCACTCGCGAGTATCCCCGTCGTCCTCCGCGCTCGCACTCCGGCGCGACTACATTGCGCACATTGGACGCCCGACTACTCCGCTACCGCGGGCTTGGCCAAGTGGGCGCGAATTCGTCGAGGGATTATGCCGGCGTCACCTTCCTTGCCTGGCCGAACGGCGCTCGTCACTGGTGCGTCGGGGGGCATCGGGCTCGAGTTGGCGGCACTTCTCGCGCGCGACGGGCACGACTTGGTGCTGGTCGCGCGAAACGAGCGGGCGCTGCACACGGCGGCCGGCGAGCTCGGGGCACAACATCACGTCCGCACCGCCGTCATCGCGACGGATCTGTCGGCGCCCGGCGCCGCCGCCAGTATAGTGGATCGTCTGGCCACCGGATTCGACACGGGTGATGGTGAACCGATCTCGATCGACGTTCTGATTAACAATGCCGGCGCGGGCCTCGCCGGGCGATTTGTCGAGCACGCGATTGGAGATGAGTTGGCGATGCTGCAGCTCAACGTTGCTTCGGTGATGCATCTCTGTCATCTGCTGCTGCCGGGGATGCTTCGGCGGCGCTTCGGACGCATCCTGAATGTGGCATCCACGGCCTCGTTCTTGCCCGGGCCGTTCATGGCCGGCTACTACGCGAGCAAAGCGCACCTGCTGTCGTTCTCGCAGGCGCTGGGGGCCGAGGTGCGGGGCAGCGGCGTCACGGTCACAGCGCTCTGTCCCGGCCCAACGCGCACCGGGTTTGCTGCGGCGGCGAACGTCGAGGGAAGCCGGCTCTTTCGTTCCTTTTCGGTGATGGATGCGGCGACGGTAGCGCGCATCGGATATGCTGGCCTGCGGCGTGGGCGCCCAGTGGTGGTTGCCGGACTCGCCAACCGATTGCTCATCGAGAGTGCGCGCCTTGCGCCGCGGTCGTTCCTCGTGTGGCTGGCACGCCGGCTCAACGAGCCCCGCGCGTAGTATATTTCCGGTCGCATGTTTCCGATCTCGCAGACCGCGTGGTTGGCGTTCGACTTGATGTTTCGTCCGGAGCGACCCGAAGACTTCGAATCGCTCGCGCTGTCCTGACGCGTTGCATCCACCGCCGTTCCGCTCCGTATGCCGAACGATCAAATCGATCCCGCCTTGCCGCCCAGCATCGAACGGGTGCTGCGATACTTTCGGTCGCTGAGCCGGGAGGAGAAGATGCAGGCGTTGGTATCGTACGCGAAGAAGTTGGAACCGCTCCCGCCGCGCTACGCCGCGATCGACCGTTCGAACTTTACCGTCCCGGAGTGTCAAACGCGTGTGGATATCTTCCCGGAGCAGCGTGACGGGACGCTGCACTTCTACGCCGACGTGAACGTGCGGCAGTCGCCGACGATCGCGGCGTTCCTGTCGATCCTGTTTTCGGCGGTGAACGACCAGCCGCCGTCGACCACCCTGGCTGTGCCGTCGGACATCGTCCGCACGATGATGGACGACATCGGACTCGGTACACGCGAAGCCGGCCTCACGGCGATGGTCGACCGGCTCAAGCGACACGCGCGCGAGGCGCTCCGGCGGTGACTCGCGCGCTTCACTCTGTACCATTCCGTTAGGGAGATACATGCTGCGCCGCACCGCGCGCATCCCGCCCGCCGGCTCTCCCCTCGGCGCGCCGCCGCCCGACACCGAGGCGCAACTCGAACAGCGGCTCGCCGAGCCCACGCCGGGCGCGGTGGACGCGCTGCGCACCATCCAGGGCGACATCGTGATTCTGGGCGCGGCCGGGAAGATGGGGCCGACGCTCGCGCGCATGGCCCGCCGCGCGTTCGACATCCTGGGGCGCACCGATCGCGTGATTGCGGTGTCACGCTTTTCGACTGCCGGTACCGAGCAGCAGTTGCGCGTGGCACACGTCGAGACCATCACGTGCGACCTCACCGATCCGCGCGCTGTGGCTGCGCTCCCCGATGCGGCCAACGTGGTCTTCATGGCCGGCCAGAAATTCGGCACAGCAAGCGAACCGGCCGGGACGTGGATGATGAATACCGTCGTTCCCGCATACGCCGCCACACGCTACCCCGGCGCCCGCATCGTTGCGTTCTCCACGGGCAACGTGTACCCCTTCGTGCCGGCGGACAGCGGCGGCGCCACCGAACGCCAGCCGCCGGCGCCCGTGGGCGAATACGCGTCATCGTGTCTCGGACGCGAGCGCGTGTTCGAGTACTACTCGCTGCACACCGGCACGCCCGTCGCGATCGTCCGGCTCAACTACGCCGTCGAGCTGCGCTACGGCGTGCTGGTGGACATTGTGCGCGCTGTGCTGCGGGGCGATCCCGTGGACGTCGGCATGGGCTACGTCAACGTGATCTGGCAAGGCGACGCCTGCGCGCGCGCGCTCCAGTGCCTAACGCTAGCCAGCTCGCCGCCCTCGATCGTGAACGTGACCGGCGTCGAGGGGTTGTCCGTGCGCGCGCTGGCGGAACATGCCGGGTCCATGCTGGGCCGGCCGGTCCACATCGTGGGCCACGAGGCGGCTGACGCTTTGCTCAGCGACGCCAGCCGATCGCTGGAGCTATTCGGAGCGCCAACCGTATCCGTTGGGCAGATGATGGCCTGGATTGTCGATTGGCTGCGGCGCGATGGCCGGACGCTCGGCGCGCCGACACACTTCCAGGAGCGGCGGGGGCAGTTTTGATGGCGCCACCCTGGGACCTCCGCGAACACCTGTCCAGGGGACAGGTAATTCCCGCACATCCGTTGGCGCTCGACGCCGCCGGACATCTGGACGAGCGTCGGCAGCGCGCGCTCACGCGCTACTATCTGGAGGCAGGCGCCGGCGGCATTGCCGTTGGCGTGCACACCACGCAGTTCAGCATACGCGATCACGGTCTGCTGGAACCGGTGCTCACGCTCGCGGCGCTCACGGCGGCAGAAGCGGACGAGCGCGGAAAGCCAAGGTTGGCTCGGATTGCCGGTGTCTGCGGGCGCACGCCGCAGGCGATGCGCGAAGCCCTTCTGGCCCGGCATCTGGGATACGACGCGGGGCTGCTGAGTCTCGCCGGCTGGGACGACGCGGACGACGATGCCCTACTCGCCCATTGCCGGGAGATCGCCGGCATCATCCCGGTGTTTGGCTTCTATCTCCAACCCGCCGCCGGCGGCCGCGCCCTCGGGTATGCCTTCTGGCGCCGGTTCGTTGAGATCGAACACGTGGTGGCCATCAAGATCGCCCCCTTCAGCCGCTATGCCACGCTCGACGTCGTGCGTGCCGTGAGCGACGCCGGCCGTCGCGACGTCGCGCTCTACACCGGCAACGACGACGCGATCATCCTCGACCTGCTCACCCCGTTTCCCGGCGGCACGCGCATCGTGGGCGGCTTGTTAGGCCAATGGGCGGTGTGGACGAGGCGGGCCGTGGAGATGTTGGGCGAGCTCCGCGCCGACGCCGCGCCAGCGGCGGGCCCTTGGCTCACGCGCGCCGCCGCGCTCACCGATGCCAACGCCGCCATTTTCGATGCGGCCCACGGGTTCGCCGGGTGCATCGCCGGCATTCAACACGTGCTCTACCAGCAGCGGTTGCTCTCCAGCACCCGCTGTCTCGACCCGCACGACGTGCTATCGCCGGGCCAGCGGGAGGAGATCGACCGGGTGCGGGCCGCGCACCCGGAGCTCGCGGACGATGACTTCGTCAGCGCGCACCTCGATGAGTGGATGTCGTAGCGTTCGCCGTATTCGGGTCGCGCGTCGCCGCCCCACGCCGGCGGAGTGCGTTAGGCGCGGTTGCCCCGCGCTTCGATCGCGGCCAGAATGCGCTCGATCTTTCCCTCCAACCGATCGATCCGCGTGCCAACCTCGCTATGCCACCGTTCCTCGCTGGAGGGATGGTTCATGACGAACGTCAGCGCACCCCCGACTTCCAGACGCGCACAGTCCACCTGGCGTATGTCGGACACGCCTTGCCGCCGCATCGCCGAGGACAGCTCGGCTCGCGTGATGAGCTCGCGCTTGAGCCGATCGTCGAGAATCTTTCCGTCTTTCACCAGAATCACCGGGTTCCCTTCGGCCAGACGGTCCAGCTTTGGATGCAGAAACAAGAAGCGGACAACTACGTAGTTGAGCGCGAGCAGCACGATGGCGCCGATCAACCCGCCGACCAGGGAGTTGTCGTTGCCAATAATCGCGTTCTGCACCGTGTTGGACAGCACGAGCAGCACGACGAGGTCAAAGGGGTTGAGCTGGCCAAGCTCGCGCTTGCCGGCGAGTCGGAGCCCAACGAGCAGGAAGGCGTACACGACGATCGAGCGAATCACCTTCTCGAGGACGGAGACGCCCGGCGTGAGAAGGTCGATCCAGAGAGCATGCATGGGTCGGGGCCGGCTGGGGGGAGAAGTAATGCGCGATGGGCGTGCGCCAGCACGCCGGTCATCGCCGTGATAGTAGCGCGTCGCAGGGAGCGCGGCGAGATAGGTTGCTATAAATCACCCGCGCGCACGATGACGAGCGCTCACTTCACATTCCCCCGGAAGTACACATGACCAGTTCCCTCGCGGCGGCGGCGATCCCATGACCACGCTTGCCGAATGGCCGCACCGCTGGGTGAGCGGCCCCGAACGCGCGAAGGGGGGAGGGGGGGGGGGGGGAGCCACGGTGCTCCTGCTGCACGGAACCGGCGGTGATGAATCCGATTTATTGTCGTTGGGCGCTACACTCGCGCCGGGCGCGTCGCTGCTGAGCCCACGCGGCAGGGTGCTCGAGCTCGGCATGCCGCGCTTCTTTCGCCGGCATGCCGAAGGGGTGTTCGACGAGGCTGACATCCGCGCCCGAGTTCCCGAGCTTGCAGAGTTCATCCGCACGGCGTCGCACGAGTACGGATTCGCGACGTCGTCGCTGTACGCGCTGGGCTACTCGAACGGCGCGAACATCGCGGCGAGTATATTCCTTCTCGAGCCGGGCTTGTTGCGCGGCGCAGTACTGCTCCGCGCCGTGTTGCCGCTTGAACTCGCGCCGCCGCCGCCCCTGGATGGAACGGAGGTGTTGATCTCCGGCGGGCGCCAGGATCCCATGTCACCCGCTGAGCGGACGCAGCGGCTGGCGGACGTTATGGAGGCAGCTGGCGCCGGCGTCACGCTTCGGTGGCAGCGGGCGGGACACGAGCTCGTGCCGGGCGACCTCGAGGATTCCACGCTGTGGTTTGCTCAGCGGTTGAACCGGGCTCGCGCCTAGTCGCGAGGACGGCGCAGGTCGCTGGTCTAGAGATCTCCGCTCTCAAGAATGCGGCGCGCCACGGCGTCGACGGCCTGTGGGGTATCATAGTCGCCATCGCAGATCCGTCTCCTAATCGCGTCCACCTGATGTCTGTTCATTGACGTGCGGGTCGTGGTCACGAGGGAGCTGCTACGTCCCTCCATCGCGCGTCCATTGCACGGCGCGGCATCGAGATCGTTCCGACGTGTGGTGGTCATGCCAGGATCATCGGTTGGCTCGCCAGAAACTTTAGCGCCCGCTACAACGAGTCCCCGCTCGAAAGCACGACCCCAGCATTGCCGGGCGGCACAGGCGTCTCGGAAATCGTTGCCGACTGCCTCGGGTGGGCGTCTTTGGGGCGATGGCTACCGTACTCTGTGTCGACGACGATCCGGCGATTTCTCTGCTCCTGGCAGACTCGCTGAAGCAAGCCGGGCATCAGCCGCTGAACGCGGCCAACGTGCCCGAGGCGCTTGCTATGCTCGCGCGCGGCGACGTCGACCTGATCATCTCCGACTCTCGCATGCCGGGGATGACGGGCCTCGAACTCCTGGAGCTGCTCGAGCGCGAGGGCTACGACACGCCGCTGATCATGATCACGGGTTACGCCAGCATCGAGCACGCCGTGGCATCGATCAAGGCGGGCGCTGTGGACTACATCACCAAACCTGTGCGCACCGCCCAACTCGAGCTCGCCGTAGCTCAGGCATTGGAGTTCGTCCGCTTGCGCCGTGAGAACGCGGCGTTGCGGCGGGAAGTGATGGAAGCGCGGAGCGAGCGTCAGATCATTGGTGAGAGCCCGGCTATTCGCCGCGCGCTGCAGGCCGCCGCCACTGCAGCGCCCACGCGCGCCACGGTGCTCTTGCAGGGAGAATCAGGAACGGGCAAAGAGTTATTCGCGCGCGCGATTCACGAGTTGAGTGACCGACGCGATCGCCCATTCATCAAGCTGAACTGTGCGGCGCTGCCGGAAGGCCTCGTGGAGAGCGCGCTGTTCGGGCACGAGCGCGGCGCCTTCACGGGTGCGGTGAAGCGTGTCGAAGGCGCGTTCGAGCGTTCGCACGGCGGCACGCTGCTGCTTGATGAGATCTCCGAAATGCGCCTCGACCTCCAAGCCAAGTTGCTGCGCGTGCTGCAGGAGCAGGAGTTCGAGCGCGTGGGTGGTACCTCGCCGATCCGCGTTGATGTGCGCGTGATTGCGACGACTAACCGTGATCTGGCGGCGGAAACAGCTGCCGGACGCTTCCGGCAAGATCTCTTCTTCCGGCTGAGCGTGATTCCAGTGCGCATTCCGCCGTTGCGCGAGCGGCTCGAGGATGTGCCGATGCTTGCCCAGCGTTTTGCCGTGCGCGCGGCGGCGGAATCGGGGAAGGAGATCACGGGAATCGCGCCCGAGGCGTTGTGCGTATTGCAGCGCCATCAGTGGCCAGGGAACGTGCGCGAGCTGCAACACGTCATCGAGCGCGCGGTGATTCTGAGCTCCGACACGGTGCTCCAGGCGCGTGCGCTCGACGCCGACACGTTCCGCGACATGAGACCGGCGCCCACGAATGGAACCACGCCAGCACCATCACATGGCGCTTCCCCGGACGGTGTGCTTCTTACGACGTTGAGCCTGGCCGAGGCCGAAGAGGCACTGATCGCCCGTGCGTTGCAGGTCACGCGCTCGAACCGGACGCGCGCCGCCGGGTTGTTGGGCATCAGTGTTCGCACGCTCCGCTACAAACTGAACGGCCCGCCACGCGGTCAGACCGCCGCCGAGTGAGGGTGCGGCCTTCCGGGCGCCGGCGGCAACTCGTGCCCGGCCCGGTTGGGCAGTTTCTGCCGCGCGGCCGTTCTTGGTCGCCTCGCACGGGCCGCGGTGTTCCTCGCGAGCGCCTGTCAGCGGGGCTTGGCCCCACGCCCAACTCCATCGGTGGCTGCACGTTGCGCGACCGTGGGCATCGCGACGGGATGCGGCGGTCCGGACCGTCATGGCGTGGCGCGTCGGTTGCCTTGGTGAGGTCCAGCAAAGCGCGCGATGGGCGCCTTTGTGAGGCCCTCAACGCAAAGGCAGCATGTTGGACGCGGAACTGTGGCAGCGGTTCAGGACCGGCGACGAGAACGCTCGCGAGCAGTTGATCGCGGGCCACCTGAACCTCGTGCATCACGTCGCTCGCGGTGTCCACCGTCGGTTGGGTGGCGCTGTGGAGCTCGATGAATTGTTGAGCGCGGGCACGCTCGGTCTTGCCGATGCGCTGGACCGGTTCGACGTTACGCGTGGGCACGCCTTCAGCACGTACGCGGTGCCGCGCATTCACGGCGCCATCATCGACGACCTTCGGCGACTGGACCACGTGCCGTCGTCGGTCCGTCGCCGCGCGCGATTGTTGAGCGCGGCTCAGGAGGCGTTAGGACACGAGCTGGGACGGGCGCCGCGAACTGGCGAGACCGCCATGCGATTGGGCGTCGACGTCGAAACGGTGAGTCGGTGGCAACTGGACGCGGCGTGCACGATGCATGTCGGCCTCGACGAGACGGTGGCCGGCGAAGACGGCGAGCACCCGACACTGGCCGAGACGCTCGCCGCCGGCGATGGCGAGGGCGAGCCAGGCGTCGAAGAGCATATCACGCGCGAGCAAGAGCTCCAATTACTGAGCGCCGCGGTACTCGAGCTCCCGGCGGTGGAGCGTCGCGTGCTGACGCTGTATTATCTGGAAGCGCTGAAGCTGTCCGACATCGCGCGCGTGCTCGACGTCACCGAGTCGCGCGTGTCGCAGATCAAGCAGAAGGCCATCGTCCGCCTGCGCGCGGCGCTGGCGCCGTCGCGGACACTCGTGGCCTAACGGCACGACGGCGTCACACGCCGCGCCGCCGCGCCTCGACGAGCGCCGGCAGGATCAGTTCGTAGCGTACGCCGCCGTCCAGCGGTTCGATAATGCGAATCGGGTGCGTTCCAGGCGCCGGAACCGGTTGGACGCGGGTAGGCTCGGCACGTCCCGCGCCACCACGCTCCACACACGCGCTCACGATCGTCGTTCGATCATCGCCCCACACACGCAATCGGACCACGGGCACGGCCATGCGCCGCGCCGCGCGCGTGGCCGCGACGATCAACGTGAGGACGACTCGTTGGATGCAAGCCGGATCGCCCCACGCCGGTTGCGCTCCCGTGTCCACGTCGAGCTCGCACGGCAGGTCGGTCGCCTCTGGATGCCGCGTACTCAGCGCGACCAACGACGGCAGCAGATCGCCGAGGTGTACCGGCTCGCACTGCGCGGGATCCGTTGCGCACAACATTCGGAACTGTCGCAAGAGTGCATCCAACCGGTGAGACTCCGCAGACAGCACCTCGCCCGCTCGCGGCTCCGGCGTTGGGCCTGACGCCAGCTCGGCGAGCGTGGCGATGGCCATTACACGATTGCTGAGGGAGTGGGTCAACCCGCAAAGGAGCGCGTCACGCACGTTGGTCCACGCGGTATCGAATGGTGAAGTTTCGCCGGCGGTGCCGGTCGGAACACGGGAAGGCACGGTCTCGATCACGATGTGGTCCTCGAGCGGCGATTCGTGGCGTGCAGCCCTGCAATATCATGCCACCGCAACACGTTCGGCGACCATGAGAAAGGCGGGATGACTGTTGCCGGCGGTCGAGGGGCCGTATCATCCGAGCACGACCGTGGCATGATAGCTGCGCCACGCAGGACACGCGATGGGCGCGCACCGCCGCCCCGTCTTTCCACGTCCGCATGACCGATCTCGCTCTCACCACCGACCTTCCGCCCGCACCCCGGCGCTCCGTGTTCGGCGATCTTCGTGTGATCGCGGTCGACGAACTGTGGCGATACCGGGATCTGTTGTACGAACTGATGTTGCGCGACATCCGCATCCGGTACAAGCAGGCCGTGATGGGCTTCGCGTGGGCGATCCTGATGCCGGCGCTGATCGTGGCGGCGGGCACGCTGGTTCGCTACGCCATGGCGTACATGGGCGGCGGGCACGTGAAAACCGCGGAGATCGCGGGGATGGCGGTGAAGGCGTTACCATGGGCGTTCTTCGTGGGCGCCATCGGGTTTGCCACGAGCAGTTTGACCGGCAATCTGGCGCTGGTCTCCAAGATCTATTTCCCTCGCGAAGTTCTTCCGCTGTCGGCCGTGTTGGCGCAAGGATTCGACTCGACCATCGGTGCGATCACGGTGGCCCTCGCGCTCCCGCTGCTGGGTGTGCACTACGGGCTCGCCGCGCTCTGGGCGCCGGTGCTGGCACTGCTCATTGTCTGCGTGACGGCGGGCGCGGCGCTGTTCCTGGGGTGCGCGAATCTGTTCTTTCGGGACGTGAAGTACATCGTGCAGGTGATGCTCACGGTCGGGATCTTCTTCACGCCGGTCTTCTTCGAGCCTCGCATGTTCGGCCCGTTAGGCGCGAGGCTCATGATGCTCAACCCGCTGGCGCCATTGCTCGAGGGGTTGCGCCTGAGCGTGGTCGACGGGCACAACCTGCTCGTTCCGCTGATCGTCCACGCGGGCGCGCACGACATCCTGGCGTGGAGCCCCTGGTATCTGGCGTACGGTGCGGGATGGGCCGTCGTGGGCCTGCTGGGAAGCGCGTTGATCTTTCACCGCTCGGAAGGTCTGTTCGCCGAGTATGTCTGAGCCGACATGACCACCGAGCCGCGCATCGCGTTCCACGAGGTCTGGAAAAAGTTCGCCCGCGGCGAGCTGCACGACAGTCTCCGCGATCTCATCCCGGCCGCCGCCCGGCGCCTAGCGCGCCGCGCACCATCGCGGCGCGAGCTGTCCGGCGAAGAGTTCTGGGCGGTGCGCGACGTCTCCTTCGAGGTGCGTCCCGGTGAGGCGCTGGGCATCCTCGGGCCTAACGGCGCGGGCAAGTCCACGATCCTGAAACTGCTCACGCGCATCCTGGTGCCCACGCGCGGCGCGTGTGCGATCACCGGACGTGCGGGAGCGCTGATCGAGGTCGCGGCGGGATTCCATCCGGATCTCACCGGTCGAGAAAATGTCTTTCTGCAGGGGGCGATTCTCGGAATGAAACGCACCGAGATCGCGCGCCGCTTCGATGAGATCGTCGCGTTCGCGGAGATCGAGTCGTTCATCGATACCCCGGTGAAACGATACTCGAACGGCATGAATGCACGGTTGGGCTTTGCGATCGCCGCGCACATCAATCCCGACGTGCTCGTGATCGACGAGGTGCTGTCGGTGGGCGACATGCGATTCCAACAAAAGGCATTCGACCGGATCCAGGAGATGTGCCGGAGCGGGATCCCCGTCGTGCTGGTGTCGCACCAGCTCGACCGCATTGCGTCGTTGTGCACGCACGCCCTCTTACTGGATCGCGGGCAGGTCGTGCGGCGCGGGTCGCCCACCGAGTGCATCGAAGCCTATCTGGAACGTGAACGGCCCGGCGATCCAGCGGCGAGCGCCGTGTCGCCTGTCGTATTGGATGCACTCGTGCTCACGTCGGCCCTTCCGGTGCGCGCCGGGGAGCGGTCGCAATTCCGGATCAGCGGATCGGTGCATGGGGACCGTCCGGGCCCGCGCGACTGCTCGCTGCGTGTTCGCGCGCTCTCGACCGGACGACTCGTGTTCACTGCGACGGCGAGCGCGTGCGGCGCGACACTACCCGCACAGGGCCCATTCGAGTTGGACGTGGATCTGCAATTCAACGTCGCGCCCGGTGTGTACTCGTTGGAGATCGGTGTGTGGGACCACGTCACACATCGCGATCTGGCGTCCGGGCCGGGCGTCACCCTCCAGGTGCAACCTGGCGCGTTGGCCTTCAGCGGCACCGCGCATCTGTTGCCGCGCGCGCAACTCGTCGCAATCGGCACGGCTCCGCGGTCTAACGGAGCGGGCGGCACGCGCTCGGGCAGCGGCCGCACATGAACACGCGGCCGGCGCCCGATGGAGAACAGCCAGCGGACGGTGTGGCACTCGCGGTGAGTAAGGCGGCGGCGCTCGTCGACACGCTGCGCGCGCGGATCGATGCGACGGTGCGGCCGCTGCTTCGCGACGTGACGCGCGTGGCACTGCTCGATGTGCCTGTGCACGAGAATATCGGCGACAGCGCCATCTTGATGGGAACGCTCGCGCTTCTCCACCGCGCTGGGAAGCACGTGTGCTATGTGTGCAGCATCGACACGTACTCTCGTCCGGCGCTGGCCAGGCGGTTAGGCGATGGTGTCATCCTGCTCTCCGGCGGCGGGAACCTGGGAGACCTGTGGCCGCGCACGGAGGAATTCCGCCACCGGGTGTTGGCCGACTTTCCCGACACACGGGTGATTCAGCTGCCCCAAACGATGTACTACGCTCGTACCTCAGCGCTCGACGAGGCGCGGGCGGCATTCGACGCGCATCCGCGGTTCACCATGCTGCTGCGCGACGCGCACAGCCTGGACGCCGCCCGATCGGCGTTCCGCGCGCCGTGTGCGCTCTGTCCGGACATGGCATTCGCGCTGGGGCCGCTCCCGCGTCGCACCAGCGTGCGCACATCGATCGTCTGGCTCGCGCGGCGTGACCGAGAGGCGTCGCCAAGCGCTCGGCCGGTAGAGTTTGCCACCATCGACTGGACGTCGCGGCGGCGAACCCTGCTCGAGCGCAGCGAGCGCTTACTGCGCGAGTGGATCGGATCGCACCCGCGCGTGCTGGAACGGGCCTCACCCGTGTTGGGGCGTTTGGCGACGTGGAGCGCCGGCCAGCGATTCCGCGCGGGGTGCGCCATGCTGGCCGGAGGGCGCGCCGTGATCACCGACCGGTTGCACGGCCACATTCTGAGCCTGCTACTCGGCATTCCGCACGCGGTCCTGGACAACAACTACGGCAAGGTGCGTCAGTTCTACGAGACGTGGACGAGCGATGCGACGCTCGCGCGGTGGGCGGAGACTCCGTCGCAGGCGCTCGAGGCGGTGGCCCAATGGGCGACGTGAGTGCGGCCGCGGCGGGGGCGACAGCAGACGGCGGCATCGATGTGACGGTGCTACTGTGTACGCGGAACCGGTGCGAGGCACTCGGCCGGTCGCTGACGCAGCTCTTGCGCTTGGAGATTCCGCCGGCGGTACGCTGGGAAGTGGTCATCGTGGACAACGGGAGCACCGATGGCACCGCGGCGCTGCTGGCCGACCATCGGTCGTCGCTTCCGTTGCGCGTCGTGCGCGAGCCCCGGCAGGGCCTGTCGCGCGCGCGCACCGCGGGATTGGCCGCGGCCCGCGGCACGCTGGTATGCCTCACCGATGACGATTGCCTAACTGACCAACGGTGGCTGTGGGTCGCGGGGGCGGAGTTTGCGCGCGACCCCGAGCTCGACATCCTGGGCGGGCGGGTCGAGCTGTACGACTTGCGCGACCGACCGACGACCACCCGGACGTCGCGCGAGCGTGCGCCGGTGGCCGACCCGTACGCCGTGTCGCTCATCGTCGGCTGCAACATGGCAATGCGCCGCCGGGTCGTCGAGTCGGTGGGATGGTTCGATATTGCGTTAGGCGGTGGCACATCCGCCCGGGCGGGCGAGGATGTCGACTATGTCTACCGCGGGTTGCTGGCCGGGCTCAAGATGGTGTACTCGCCCGATCTGTTGGTGCTCCACAATCACGGGCGCCGCACGGATGCGCAGGCGCGGCATCTGACACGCGCGTATTCCGTGGCCCGCGGCGCCCTATTCGGGAAGTATCTCCTGGCGCCCGGCCGCGGCGGGGGAATGCGCGTGCGTGCGTACGCAGACTTCGCGTACCACGCGCGATTGGCAGCCAGGGACGTGCGATCATGGCGCCTGCCCCGCCGCACGACGTTGCACTATTGGTACCTCGGCCAGGGCATGCTCTATTGGCTGGGACACCGCGTCCGGTCGGCGCTAGTGGATCGCGTCTCAGATCCTGGTCGCACGACGGGGGCCACCAATATCTGAGACGCGGTCCACTAGCTCGCTTTGCGAGCCGCGCCTCCGCCGGGGCGGCCGCCGATCGCGGACTGCACCATCATGAACTCGCCGACGTTCTCCGCTGTGAGCACGCCCACCAGGCGGCCATCCTGCACTACGGGGAACGTGTGACACCGGCAGGCCTGGAGGCGGGCGAACGCCCGATCGAGATCCTCGTTAGGCGCGGCGACCTGGAAGTCCCGCTGCATCGCATCCGAGACCCGTGAGGCAGCACCGTGGCCGGCCAGCGCGCGCATCAGGTCGGCGCGCGTGAGCACACCCACCACCGTGCCGTCCTGCACGACGGGAAAGTCCTGTTGAAAGCCGGCCACCACTTCGCCGGCCGCGCGGGAGAGGGGATCATCCGGCGCGAGGGTGCGTACGTCGCGGATCATCACGCGCTCTACCGGCACGCCCTCGAACATCGAGCGCGTCTGTACCGCCTGCGATTCTCCGACCGCGCCCAACCACACGAACAGTGCGATGAGCACCAGCCACGGGTTCGAGAACAGGCCAATCGCGCCGAACAGCAGCGCAAACAGTTTGCCGATCTCCGCCGCGATGCGCGTCGCCCGTGCATAGTCCATGCGCATAGCCAGCGCCGCGCGTAGGATGCGGCCGCCGTCCATCGGGAAGGCGGGGAGCACGTTGAAGACGGCCAGAATGATGTTCGCCCACAGCAGCCGCGACAGGAACGCACTGTGCGGCTGGAGCACCGCGCCCGCATCGGTGCGACCGCCAACCGCGACGAGCACGAGCCAGAGCACGATGACCAACACCACCGTCACCGCCGGGCCGGCAACGGCGATGGCCAGCTCCTGGCGCGGGTTCGTGGGAATCCGGTCGAGTTGGGCCACACCGCCGATCGGCAGGAGTGTGATCTCTCGCGTCGCGACCCCGTAACGCCTCGCCGTGAGCGCGTGGCCATATTCGTGGAGCACGACCGACGCGAACAGGGCCAGCACGAACAGGACTTCGCCCAACGCGCCAGTGACCGTGCCGAGTGCCCGGTATCCGGCCACGGCGATCCACGCGAGCAGAATGAGGAACGTCGCGTGCACGCGAACATCGATGCCGGCAAACCGCCCCAGCTTCCAGGACCACTTCACACTGTCCTCCTTCGGAACATTACCCGAAGGTTGGCCCGCGCGGTCGGGTGGGGGAAGTGGGGGAGGACGCGCCGGTGAAGGCACTCGCATATAATCATGTCTTCGACCTTGTCACTGCGAGGTTGCTTCTGCCGCCCCCGGTTGCGCTCCTCCGTCGTCCCACGGCCCCCACCATGCATCCGTGTCGCTTTATCCCGTCGTCTTCAGTGGCGTTGTTCGCCGCGTGCGTTGCCCTCACACCGCTTCCGGCCCAGCGGAGGGCGAACCATTCTCGCGCGCCCGGCGTCGCGCGGACCGACAGCGACGCGACCTCAGCCGTGCAGAGCGACCCCGCAGTCCGCGGTCTACAGTGGCGACTGATCGGACCGTTCCGCGGAGGGCGAGCTGTGGCTGTCGCCGGCGACCCGGATCAGCCGTACACGTTTTACTTCGGCGGCGTGGACGGCGGTGTGTGGAAGACGACGAACGCCGGCGCGACGTGGAGCAACATCACCGACGGCCGCTCGAACATCGCCAGCGTCGGCGCGATTGCCGTTGCGCCGTCCGATCGCAATGTGATTTACGTGGGTACCGGCGAGGCCGACTTTCGCGAGGACCTCACCGGCGGCGACGGGATGTATCGCTCCACCGACGGAGGCGAGACCTGGAGGCATCTGGGGCTCGACGCTACCCAGCACATCGCCGCCGTGCGCGTCGATCCACGCGACCCGGACGTTGTGTACGTCGCGGCCGCCGGTCACGCGTTTGGGCCTAACGCAGAGCGCGGCGTGTATCGCTCGCGCGACGGCGGCATCACGTGGCAGCGCGTGTTGTTCCTGGATGACAGCACCGGCGCGATCGATCTCGCGCTCGATCCGAAGAACCCACGGATTCTGTACGCGGCGATGTGGAAATTCGAACGCTACCCGTGGGGATTCAGCGCCGGCGGCGGCCGCAGCGGGTTGTTCAAGAGCATCGACGCCGGCGATACGTGGACGGAATTGACGCGCAACAAAGGGCTTCCCACACGGCCCCTCGGCCGCATCGGGATCGCCGTGTCGCCCGCGCAACCGGCACGGGTGTGGGCGAGCGTGGAAGCAAAGGACAGTACGGGAGGCATCTTTCGATCGGATGATGCCGGCGCCACGTGGACGCGCGTGAATGCTGACCAGAAGTTCATGGTGCGCCCATGGTATTTCTCGGGGGTCACCGCAGACCCCACGAACGCGAACATTGTCTACGTGCTGAATCTTGGCACGTGGCGGTCGATCGACGGCGGGCACACATACTCGCCGGTGCGCGCGCCGCATGGCGACGATCACGTCTTGTGGGTGGATGCGAAGGACCCGCAACGGATGATCGAAGGCAATGATGGCGGCGCCACGATCAGTCTGGACGGCGGTACGACCTGGTCGTCGCAGGGGAACCAGCCGACGGGACAGTTCTATCACGTCATTACCGACAACCAGTTTCCGTACCGCATCTACGGTGCCCAGCAGGACCTCGGCACCGTTTCCATCGCCAGCCGTTCCGACCACGGCGTGATCGACAACTCCGATTGGTACGATGTTGGCGGCGGCGAGAGCGGCTACATCGCGCCGTTCGCACGCGATTCCAACATCGTGTTTGCCGGCAGCTACATGGGGACCATCACGCGCTATGATCACCGCACGCTGCAAGAGCGCGACGTGTCGGTATACCTGAACAATTTCGACGGCATTCCCGCGAAGGACGTGCCTTACCGGTTTCAGTGGACATTCCCGATTATGTTCTCGCTGCACGATACGTCGGCGCTCTACGCCACGGCACAATACGTATTCAGGAGCACGGACCAGGGCGCGACGTGGGAGAAGATCAGCCCCGACCTCACGGTGCACGACACGTCGACACTCGGCCCGGTTGGTGGCCCGATCACGCGCGACATGACGGGGACGGAGTGGTACGCCACGATCTTCGCGTTCGCGGAATCTCCGGTGAAGGCGGGAGTACTCTGGGCGGGATCGGACGATGGGTTGGTGCACCTGTCGACCGATGGTGGCGCGACCTGGCGTGACGTGACGCCACGCGACCTGGGGACGTTCACTCGCGTGAGCATCATCGAGCCATCGCACTACGACGCGGGGACGGCGTACCTCGCCGCGAACCGCTATCAGCAGGACGACGTCCGTCCGCTGCTCTACACGACTCACGATTTCGGCAGGAGTTGGACGCGCATCGTGTCGGGCATCCCGGTGGACGCATACACGCGCACGATTCGTGAAGATCCGGTACGTCGCGGATTGTTGTTCGCAGGGACCGAGACGGGCGCGTACGTGTCGTTCGATGACGGCATGCGGTGGCGCTCGCTGCAGCTCAACCTGCCGCGCGCATCGGTACGCGACCTCACGATCCACGGCGCGGATCTGATCGCGGCCACGCATGGCCGTGCCTTCTGGTCGATCGACGACATCGCCCCGCTGCGCGAGATGGTGGATTCGATACAGCGGGCTGATGTGTTCCTGTTCGCTCCCGAGCCCGCGGTGCGCTTTCAAGGCGGCAGCGGACACCGGACCGACGCGGGCGACAATCCGCCGAACGGACTGATCGTCGACTATTGGCTGCGAACGGTGCCTTCCGGTCCGGTGTCTCTGGCGTTTCTCGACAGTACGGGACAGGTGTTGCGCACCTTCACGAGCGACTCGACCGCCGACAGCACGCACGTCCCGGTGCACGACAGCGTGTCGTATGCACCTCGCGATTCATTGGTCTCGACCCGCGCCGGCGTCAACCGGTTCGTGTGGGCGCTGCGCTGGCCCTCGGCACACGGCCTCAAAGACGTGGTCGACGACGAGGGTACGCTGGATGGTCCGGTGGCGGCGCCGGGCGCGTATACCGTGCGCCTAACGACTGGCGGGAAGACGTTCACGCGTCAGGCGCGCGTGACCGAAGATCCCCGCGTGCAGGTTTCCGCCGCAGACCTGGGTGCGCAGATGGTGCTCGCCCGTCAGATCGATTCAGCGATCGATTCCACGAGCCTGACCGTCGAACGCATTGAGAAGCTGCAGGCGCAGATCGCATCCCGCCGTTCGCAGGTTGAAGGCAGGCCATACGCGGCGCGCGTTCGATCGGCCGGCGACTCCCTGACCCACACACTGGAGGCGGTGCGCGAAGCGCTCGCCGAAGTACACTCGCATGCGGACGAGATCACGCTGCACTATCCGATCACGATCTACAACAAGCTGCTCACGTTGAATGCGATGGTATTGAGCGCGGATGCGGCGCCAACGCGTGCGGAGCGTGACGCGTTTCGCGATCTCACGGCGCAGCTGGACGAGCAGTTGCGGAAGCTGCGGGATGTGGAAACGAAGGGCGTGGGCGGGTTCAATGGGCTGCTCAAGGAGCTGGGCGTGACGGGGATCGACTAGTAGACCGCGTTGCCGCGTGTCAATCGGGATTCACTCGGGCGCGGCGGTCGGGCTGGTGCCACCGGGCATGCCGAGTGACCACGCCTCATTGAAGCGGATCAAACCGATGGAAGCGACTTGTGTGAACGCGCGGGGCACGGACTGCGCCCAACCACGGCACCGGACACTCGGTTACAATCTGAACAGATAGCTCACCTTCACAAACACGCCGTCCGTCACGCGTTGCAAACCCCTCGAGAACGCGAACGCGTTCGGTTCGGAGAGCGACGTGCCATATCCGACGAACAGGACGGTGCCGGGAATGGGTTTATAGGAGAGGAGCACGTCGTTGCGGAATACGTTGGATGTGAGCTCTGTGAGCGGAAGGAACTCGCCGGTCGTGGGATCGCGTTGTATCAGCGGTTCACCAGTGCGCGGGTCGGCCAGCGCGGTCTGGTGTTGGGCGACGTACTGGCCCACGTAGCGGAAGAAAATCGAGCGCGTGAGCTGGTACTCGGCCTTGAGGCGGGGGATATTGGTGAGCGCAAACCGGCTCCCGTCGCGCAGGCGGGTCAGGCGATCGGTGATCCAACCCGCATCGAGGCGAAGCGACGGCGTCGGACGCCAGGCGACATCCGCCTGCGCACTGAGCTCGCGCCCTTCCGCGGCTTCGGCGAACAGCACCGCCGCGCCGTAGCCGATTGTCGCCGTCCAGGTCACCGAGCGGTTAGGCGAAGTGATGCTGAAATTCTCGTTCACCAGTTGGTACAGGCCGTGAGGCAGTACGAAGGTGCTGGTATCGTTCGCGCTCACGACGGCGTACCCGGGATACGACGACGTGTCGAATCGTTGGGCGTTGTCGTTGATCGCGGCGCTCAGATTCCATCCGCCGCGGAGCGTGGCCGAGAGCGATCCGGAATAGCCCCCCTCGAACGTTCCGCCTAACCGTCCGAAGTCGGCGTAGTTCCACAACGGCTGCACGATGAGAAACGCCGACACCTGTTCCACGAACGCTCCGGGCGCGCCGTACACGGTGTAGCGATTGTACATCTTCGCCTGCACGTATCCGGTGCGGTTGACAAACCCGCTCGCCGCGACGAAGTCGGGGCTCACGCCGAGCAGCTCGAAATGATTGCCGTACGCGCGGCCGGTGCGGTCGCCGAACGTGACATCCCAGAGTGCGCCGCTGTGCGACCCCGACGCATCGCGCGTGCGCGAGCCCACTACCTGGACTTGCGAAAACCAGAACTTGTGCCAGAGCACGCGCGCGTCGAACCCTCCCATCCGGTTGTAGTCGCCGCCATCGATCCGGTCGGTATACACCAGGCCGAGGGTGGAACTGACGCCGAGGTCGCGTCGCACGCGCAGGATGTTATAGGTGGCGTTGTTGCCACCCGTGGAATCCTGTTGGTCCACCGCGCCGAGATACGCGATACTGGTCTGACCGATCTTGCCGGTGAGTTTGGCTCCCGCGTCCGGCTGCACGATATCGCGCGTGTAGATCAGGCGGTTAGGCGTGTCGTACTGCTCGAGCCCCTCGAGGAAAAACGGACGCTTCTCCGGATAGAACAGGGCGAAGCGCTGATTGAGCGTGACCTGTGCAACATCGGCTTCGACCTGCGAAAAGTCGGGATGGGCGGTCGCACTCAATCCCAGGCCGTTGGTGAGGCCCCAGAACATCGTTCCGCCGATGGCGGGGTGGGCGGCGTAGCCGTACCGGGAGCCCACCGAGTCGCCATCGACCTTCGTCGTCGCCTCGGGAATGAGGTCCATGACCAAGCCGCGATGCATCCCCGTCAGCCCAACGAGACGGCCGCTCTGAATGAGGAAACTGGCATTGGCGCGCACGGTGGGGGTCCACGTGTCCTCGTAACCGGAATGCTGCACTTCGCGCACGATCTGCAGTCCCCACGTCTGCGGATCGGCGTTCTGGAAGCGGAGGCTGCGAAATGGAATGCGGACTTCGACCTCGTATCCCCACGGGGTGACGTGTCCACGCGACTCCCATACAAAATCGGGATTGAGGTCGATGACGCCATCGAACCGTCCTGTCGTGCCGCTGCCGCCGCCGGCGGCGCCGGCGTCCTGTCCCTCGCTGCGCACACCGTCCTCCTGAATGCCGAGCGGATTCACCGCGAACATGAATGCGCGGCGGTGATCGGCATACGTGTCGAGGAGAATCTGGACGTTGTCGTCGGCGTCGATGTTATCGCGATCGGCGAGCGTGGCGCGCACGACATCGCCGTGCGGTTCGAACGCCCGAATGCCGAAGTACATGGCGTCGGCCGAGTACCACACGAGCACCTCGGTCGAATCGAGGGCCGGTGATCCGTCCACCGGTCGATACTGCGAGAATCCGGTGAGCATCGCCGCGCGCTTCCAGACAGAATCATCAAGAGTGCCGTCGATCATGAGGTGCGCATCGATGCGCGGCGGCGCCACGTCCGTCTGTCGTGCGCGACCGTTGTAGGTGGGTTGCGCGCCCGGCACGGCGAGCAGGAGAGCGAGCACCGCGGGAGAGGCTAACATGGCGTGCCGGGATGTTAGGGAGGGTGCGGGCCGGGGACCAGGGGTGGATGGTGGGTGGCGGTTGGTCGTTGGTGGTTGGTGAACTGCCAACTGCCAGCGGGCGACGCCGTAGTCCTTGTCCCGGGCGGTACGCCGGCGTATTACCATGTGGCACCGCTCCGCGTTCGTCGGCGGAGAATCCCGCACACCACTCACCGATGAAGCCTCTTCTTTTTGCGACGCTCGTCGCTGCGATGGCGTTGACCGTTGCGCCATCCGCCATGAGTCAGGTCGACACGCGGTGGCCGCAGCACTCTATGGACAGGCCGAAGCCGCCGGTGGTCGACCCGGGCCCTGAGCGACCGCCAGTGGCGCCTCCCGAGGATGCCGTGGTGTTGTTCGACGGTCACGATCTCGCCGCATGGCGACAGCAGCAGGGTGGGCCCGCGCGATGGATGGTGCGTGACGGCTCCATCGAGGTCGCACCGGGCACGGGCGACATCGTTACTGCGCGCGCCTTTGGCGACTGTCAGCTGCACATCGAGTGGTCGACGCCCACGCCAGCCTCTGGCGACGGGCAGGAGCGCGGCAACAGCGGTGTGTTTCTCATGGGGTTGTACGAGGTGCAGGTACTCGACTCGTATCACAATGTCACGTACGCCGATGGCCAAGCCGCCGCGGTGTACGGGCAATTTCCGCCGCTGGTGAATGTCAGCCGACCGCCGGGCGAATGGCAGACGTACGACATCATCTTTCATCGGCCACGATTCGACAGCGCGGGCGCCGTGACATTTCCGGCGCGGCTCACCGTATTCCATAACGGGGTGCTGGTGCAGGACAACGTCGCCCTCAGCGGTCCAACGGCAAACCAACGGCGTCCCCCGTACCACGTGACGCCGGATGAGTTGCCGTTAGAGCTTCAGGATCACGGGAATCGAGTGCGGTACCGCGAGATATGGGTAAGACAGATAGAGAACAGGTAAGGGGCAAGAGGCGAGGAACAACATCGAATAGGGGGGGCATGCAAGTCGCATCGACACGGAAGACGTACGACGTGTGCATCGTCGGCTCGGGGGCGGGCGGCGGCATGGCGGCGTACGCGCTCACGCACGCGGGCGCGGACGTGGTGCTGCTCGAGGCGGGCGAAATGTGGAGTCCGATGAAGGATTCGGCGATGCTCGAGTGGCCGTACGCGACGGCGCGCCGAGGCCGCGGGTCGGATGAGCGTCCGTTCGGCGAGTTCGATGGATGCATTGGCGGCTGGAAGATCGAGGGCGAGCCGTACACCACGGCCGCCGGCACCAGGTTCGACTGGTGGCGGGCGCGTATGCTGGGCGGCCGGACCAATCACTGGGGGCGCATCTCCCTGCGCTTCGGGCCTGACGACTTTCGCCATCGCAGCCTCGACGGGTTCGGCGACGATTGGCCGATCACCTATGACGACGTCAAGCCGTATTACGATCGCATCGACCGGTTGATCGGCCTGTTCGGCAGCGTCGAAGGGCTGCGGAACCATCCCGATGGCATCTTCATGCCGCCGCCCGCGCCGCGCTGTTGGGAGTTGCTCGTGAAGGAGGCGAGTGACCGGCTGCGCATCACGTGCATTCCGGCGCGCTTGTCGGTCATCACGCAGCCGCACCATGGGCGTGCGGCGTGCCATTATTGTGGGCAGTGCAGTCGCGGGTGCAAGACGAACTCGAATTTTTCGAGCAGTGGCGTGCTCTTTCCGCCTGCACTCGCGACCGGCAAGCTCACGCTCATCACCAACGCCATGGCGCGCGAGGTGACAATCGATCCCGGGGGGCGGGCGACGGGCGTGGCGTACGTGAACAAGGCGACTGGAGCGGACGAGCATGCGCGCGCGCGTATCGTTGTGTTAGCCGCGAGCGCGTGCGAGACGGCCCGGCTGCTGCTCAACTCCACGTCATCGCGATTTCCGGCAGGTCTGGCGAACTCGAGTGGCGTCGTTGGGCGGTTTCTCACCGACACCACGGGCACGGACGTCGCCGGCTACATCCCCAAGATGGTCGATCACGTGCCGCACAACGAGGACGGTGTGGGCGGCAATCATCTATACATGCCTTGGTGGCTCGACAACCGCACGCTCGACTTTCCTCGCGGCTACCACATCGAACTGTGGGGCGGGTTGGATACGCCATCGTACGGCTTCATGGGAGGGATCGAGCACTACCCGAACGCCGGCGGCTATGGCGCGTCACTCAAGAACGACTACCGCCGCTACTACGGCGCGACCATCGGGTTCTCCGGCCGCGGCGAGATGATTCCCAACGCCGATTCGTACTGCGAGCTCGACCCGACCGTCGTTGATCGATGGGGGATTCCGGTGCTCCGTTTTCATTGGAAGTGGAGCGACCACGAGATCAATCAGGTAAAGCACATGCAGGAGACGTTTCGCGCGCTGGTGGACGAGATGGGGGGCGAGGTGTTTTCGCCGATGCCGACGCGCGCCGAGGGCTACGGCATTTCGAACGGCGGCCAGATCATCCATGAGTTAGGCGCCGTACGAATGGGGAATGATCCGCGCACGTCTGTGCTCAACGCGCATTGCCAAGCGCACGATGTGAGCAACCTGTTCGTGGCCGATGGCGGCCCATTCGTGTCGCAAGCCGACAAGAATCCGACGTGGACGATTCTCGCGCTGGCGTGGCGTACGGCGGATTACATCACCCAGCAGCGCGCGGCGGGGGCACTATGAGTGATCACGAGCACGACTGGAGGGTGCCGGGCGGCGGCGGAGCTGCCGACGATGCGGAGAACGCGACGCCTACGCTGTCGCGCCGCTCGATGCTGGGGTTGGTGGCGCTCACGACGTTCGCCACCGCGTGCGACCGTGGCACGGGCATCGCGCGCGCGATCGGCGGAACGGCCACCGACCCCGCGGCGGCGCCGAGGGGTCCGTACATCCCTACCGTGTTCACGTCGCACGAGTGGGACACCGTGCGCATCTTGGTCGACCTCATCATCCCGCGCGACGAGCGGTCCGGCAGCGCCACGGATGCCGGGGTGCCCGAGTTCATGGACCGGATGCTGGCGCTCTACCCCAGGGATGTCTTGCCGTTGCGCGGCGGCCTGGCGTGGCTGGACCATGCGTGCGTGGATCGCTTCGGCGTGGCGTTCGTGCAGTGCACCTCCGCCCAGCACATCGCGGTGCTCGACGACATTGCCTGGCCGAACCGCGCGAAGCGCGAGCTCGGCCCCGGCGTCGCCTTCTTCAGCGACTTTCGCGACTTCACGGCCAGCGGCTTCTTCTCGAGCCGCATGGGCGTGGAGGACTTGAAGTATGAAGGGAATACCATAGTGCCGGTGTGGAACGGGTGTCCGCCGGCAGCGTTGAAGAAACTCGGCGTGGGATAGCGACTCGACGCTCGGGCTACCAGCGACGACGCACGACCGTGGTACCGCGTCCCTAATTTTTGATGCCGACTTCCCCCTCACCTCTCCTATGCGCCCCCTCCTAACGGTCGTACTCAGCCTTCTGCTCATTGGCGCCCGCGGCCAACACGCGACGGTGCAATTCGACGTGTCCTTCCCGGCATCGGTGCACGCGGAGCCGATCACGGGCCGGCTGTTCATCGTCATCACGCGAGATTCCACGCGAGAGCCGCGCCTAACAGCCGGGTCGTTTACGGAGAGCATGCCGCTCTTCGCCATGGACGTGAGCGCGCTCGCGCCGGGACAGTCGGCGGTCATCGGCGACACGTCCATCGGGTACCCGACCGTGTCGCTGCGCGACATTCCGGCCGGAGACTACACCGTGCAGGCGATCCTCAACGTGTACACGCAGTTTCACCGTTCGGACGGGCACCTCATCTGGGCGCACATGGATCAGTGGGAGGGGCAGCAATTCAACCGCTCGCCCGGCAATCTGGTGAGCGAGCCCAAGCGCGTTCACCTGGACGCGGATGCGGGCTACACCGTCTCCCTCGAACTCACGCGCGCGCTTCCACCGGTGGCCGTGCCGGCCGACACGAAATGGGTGAAGCACATCAAGATCCAGAGCGCGCTGCTCAGCACATTCTGGGGTCACCCGATGTACCTGGGTGCCACGGTGCTGCTCCCCAAGGGCTACGACGAGCATTCGGCGGTGCACTATCCGGTGCTCTATGAGCAGGGACACTTCGGACTCGGCGCGCCGTTAGGCTTTACGACCGACAGCCAACCTGGGCAGTCGATGATGCGCGCACTGCTCAAGAGCTACAACCTGCAGCCGGGTTGGGAGCTCTACCGGCAATGGAACAGCGATGATTTTCCGCGCATCATCGCCGTCACCTTCCAGCATCCCACCCCATACTTCGATGACTCGTACGCAGTGAACTCGGCCAACAACGGACCGTACGGCGACGCGATCATGACCGAGCTCATTCCGTACATCGAGAGTCACTATCGAATCATTCGGCGGCCGTACGCGCGTGTGTTGAGCGGGGGCTCGACCGGTGGATGGGAGTCGATTGCATTGCAGATCTATCATCCGGACTTTTTCGGGGGCACGTGGACGCTCTATCCCGATCCTGTCGACTTCAGACACTACGGATCGATCGACGTCTACGCCGACTCCAACGCGTTCAGCGTCGGCGGGCCCGGCGGGCAGATTTTCAGTCCGGTGAGCGAATGGTACCATCCGCCGCGATACGTGATGCGCGGAAACGACGGCCAGCCGCTGTTGTCCATCCGGGACTTCAGCCACCTCGAGGATGTGCTCGGCAGCCACGGGCGATCGGGCGAGCAACTCGAAGCATGGGAATCCGTGTATGGCCCGGTGGGCGCCGACGGGTATCCGGCGCCGCTATGGGACAAGCGGACCGGCCACATCGATCATGCGGTGGCCGACTACATGCGCGATCACGGGTTCGATTTGCGTGCCTATCTGGCGGCGCACTGGTCCACCGTTGGGCCTCAGCTGGTGGATAAGATTCACGTCGACGTGGGCGACATGGACAACTTCTATCTCAATCTCGCGGTGATGGACCTACAGGGCTTTCTCGACTCGACGTCGCATCCTCGCGCGCACGCGACGTTCCGTTATGGGCGGCCCGAGAAGGGGCACGGGTGGCAGCACACGAGCACCGCCGACCTGGTGCGCGAGATGGCGACGTTCATTCAGCGTCACGCGCCGGCCGATCAACACGCCGCGGCGTGGCGGTATCGCTGACGCTCATGGCCCACCAACGGTTGGGCATCGGGTTCATCGGCAGCGGCTTCAACGCCCGCTTCCATCTGCAGGCGTTCGTGGGCGTGCGGGATGCCGACGTGTTGGGCATCTGGAGTCCTAACGCAGGGCATGCCGCGGCGACGGCCTCGTTGGCCCGGAAGTTGGACGTGGGGCGGGCGAGGCCGTTCGCATCGATTGGCGACATGGTGGCCGATCCCCGTATCGGCGCGCTCTGGTTGTGCGGTCCGAACCAGGCGCGGGTCGAGAACGTCGAGGAGATCGTCGACGCGGTGAGGCGGGGGCGTGGTTCGTTAGTCGGGATTGCGTGTGAGAAGCCGCTCGCCCGCAACGTGGCCGAGGCGAAGCGCGTCACCGCATTGGTGAAGGGCGTGGGGCTGGCGCACGGGTACCTGGAGAATCAGGCGTTCGCGCCGCAGGTGGAACACGGCCGGGCACTCATCTGGGCTCGTGGGGCGAAGCTGACCGGGCGTCCATATCTGGCCCGGGCCGCCGAGGAGCATAGCGGGCCGCACATGCCGTGGTTCTGGCAGGGGAAGCTGCAGGGCGGCGGGGTGCTGAACGACATGATGTGCCACTCGGCGCTGGTGGTGCGTCATCTCCTCACCGAGCCGGGGCAGCCGCTGGGCTCGCTCACCGTTAGGCGTGTGACCGGGCACATTGCCAGCCTCAAGTGGTCGCGGCCGGTGTACGCCAAGCGGTTGGCGCGCACGATGGGGATGTCCGTGGATTACCGCAAACATCCGGCGGAGGATTTCGCCAGCGTGATGCTCGAGTTCGAGGATGCACGCGGACTCCGAGTGTTAGGCGAAGCCACCACGTCGTGGAGTTTCGTCGGCGCCGGGTTGCGGCTGTCGGCGGAGCTGCTCGGTCCGGAGTACTCGATGTCGTGGAACACGCTCGACAGCAGCCTCAAGCTGTTCTTCAGCCGCGAGGTGCACGGGCGAGCGGGGGAAGATCTGGTGGAAAAGCAGAACGCGGAGATGGGGCTCATGCCCGTGGTGGCCAGCGAGGCCGCGGCCTACGGATACGAAGCCGAGGATCGGCATTTCGTCCGGGTGTTTCTGGGGAAGGAGAAACCGCGCCTCACGTTCGACGATGGAGTGGATGTCGTAAAGATCTTGATGGCGGCGTACATGAGCTCCGAGCGCGGTAAGACCGTGGAGTTTCCTCCGCACGGGCTGGATGCGTTCGTGCCGCAGGTGGCGAAGGGGACGTGGAAGCCATGAGAGCGGCCGGCGTGCGCCGGTCAAGGGGCGATGAGCGGCACCCTCGGGAAATAGGAGCGATAGCGTGTGGCGTCGCGCGTGAGGAGGCCCATGCCGCGAACGGCAGCGTGCGCGCCGACGTAGAAGTCGGGCAGCGGTGAACGCCTGGGGCCGCCGCGTCGCCGGTAGGTCAGGAAGCACTTGCCAGCGAGAAATCCCGCTTGCCACGGCAGCGTCTCGCGTTTGAAGAACGTCGCTGGCACGGCTTCCTCCAGTTCCTCGATCCGCGCGAAGCGAACGGAGACTTCCGCGTAGATAATCGGGTTGATCACCAGTACATCGGACTCGGCGGATCGGGCGAGTGCATCGGCCGACCACGGGAACCATCGCGGATCCTCCGTTAGCACATCGAGGATAACGTTGCTGTCGACGAGCAGGAGTCCCACCGTGCTAGCGGTCGCGCGTGAGAGCGAGGATTTCGTCGGTGCTCAGGCGAACGCTGCCGCGGCCGCGAAGATGCGCCACGAGCAGCTCGCCGCGCCGCGCGCCGCGGCGCGCCTTCTTGACGACCACGCTGTCGCCAGCAAGACGGAATTCCACCTCGGTGTTCGGGAGCAAACCGAGGCGTTCACGGATATGGGCCGGGATGGTCACCTGTCCTTTGGTCGTGATTTTCACGGACGCACCTTCAGAAAGAGTATTACTTCATGAGGTAATACTAAATCGTGTCGCCCAATCCGGCAACGTGACGATCAGGGAGTGCGGTGGGCTGGCGTCTGGCGCTGGCTGGGCGCCTACAGGCTCCAGCCATTCCGAGAGTCCGTCTTCACGAACGCCTCCGGCACCTTGGCGTTCGTCACCCGGCCGCTCTGGGAATCGAGTTCGAGCGTCTGATTCATCCGGATCGCCAGGTTGCCGAGCAGCACCTGTCCCGGTTCAGCGGGAATGTGACTCGGGGGGTACGTGTTCAATGCACATCGGGACGGGCAGGTCCCTCCTCGGTTAGGCGGTCCGTCCAGAAGTTGTAGCTCACAATGGCTTCGGTCGCGCTATGGCGGCTGGAGGCATGTGAGATGTCACAACGCCCAGCCTGTTCTGTACTCCGTCTTCACGAACTCCTCCGGCACCTTGGCGTTAGTCACCAGGCCGGTCCGGGAATCGAGTTCGAGCGTCTGATTCATCCGGATCGCCAGATTGCCCAGCAGCACCATCTGCGTGAGCGGGCCGGCGTGTCCGGCGAAATTAGACCCCGCAGGCGGGCCACCCTTGCACGCGGTGATCCACTCCTGATACGCGCCGGCCGTGCGCGGATATTTCTGCGGCGGCGGGTGCGCGGTGAACTCCGCTTGCCGCTTGGGGTCGAGGAGTTGCACCCCCTCGCCATAGCAATCGGCGAGGAGCTTGCCGTCGGACCCGATCCAGAGTTGCGAGCCGACGTCGGCGAACCCGGGCCAGTTGAATTCAAGCGCGAGTTCAACGGGCCGCGCTTCGGCCAGGCCGCCATCGTGCCACACTACGCGCACCGGGCCCCGCGAGCCGCGCGCGGCAAACTCGTACACGATGCGCGACAGCTTGGGTGCGGTTTCGGGATAGAGGCGCGTCGTTTCCGCTTCGATGCGCGTGGGGAATCCGAGATCGAGGGCCCAGAACGCGGCGTCCATGGCATGCGCGGCGATATCGCCTAACGCACCGCAGCCGAAATCCCACCAGCCGCGCCACGCGAAGGGCGCGTACGCCGGATGGTATGGGCGCGCCGGGGCGGGGCCGAGCCAGAGGTCCCAGTCCAACCACGGTGGCACCTCGTAGGCTTCGAGCGGGCGCTCCATGCCCTGCGGCCAGATGGGGCGGTCGGTCCAGTAATGCACCTCGCGCACCGTGCCGATGGCGCCGGCTTCGACCAACTCGCGAATGAGCCGCGTGCCGGCACCGGCGTGGCCCTGATTTCCCATCTGCGTTGCCACCTTGGTTCGCGCGGCGGCATCCATCAGCGCGCGGACCTCATCCATGGTATGGGCGAGCGGTTTCTGGCAGAACACGTGCTTGCCGTGCTTCATCGCCAACATGGCCGCGGCGGCGTGCGAGTGGTCGGGAATGGTGACGGTGACCGCATCGATGTTGCCGGCTTCCTTGTCCATCATCTCGCGGTAATCGCGATACCGCTTGGCCTTGGGGAACGCGCGAAACGACGCCTCGGCGCTGTGCAGATCCACGTCGCACAGCGCATAGATGTTCTCCGTGCTCACGCCGCGCACGTCGCTCTCGCCTTTGCCGCCCACGCCGATGCACGCGATGTTGAGCGTGTCGCTGGGCGCGGTATATCCGCGTCCCAGGACGTGTCGGGGAACGATGGTGAACGCGGCGCCGGCGAGGGCCACGTCACCCAAGAACGTCCGTCGCGACACCGAATCGTTAGGCATGAGTGCCATCTCCTCAGGCCGCGAGCGCGGCGGCTGGTTCGGGTTGGGGCGCCTGCGCCCGTGGACGGAACAGGAGCGCGAACAAGACGAAGATCACGGCCGCGCCGGCCGCAGGCACGAGCCAGATGGCTCGCCAATCGTGCGCGCCGCCGGGAAGCACGTGTGCGTCGACCACCGGCCCGGAGAGCAGCGAGCCGATGAACAACCCCACCCCTTGCGTGATGAACGCAAGAAAGCCCTGCGCCGCGGCGCGAATGGACACGCTAGCCCGCTGGTCGACGTAGATCTGACCGGTGACGAAGAAGAAGTCGTAGCAGACGCCGTGGAGGATGATCCCGCCGTAGAGCATCCAGACGGCAGAGTGGGCGTTGCCGTAGGCGAAGAACAGATAGCGAATGGCCCACGCGGCCATCCCCAGCAGCAGGATGCGCTTCACGCCTAACTTGACGAGCGCGAGCGGCAGGAGCAGCATGAATCCGATCTCGAAGAACTGGCCGAGCGTCATCTTGCTGGCCGCGTTCTGCATTCCGATCTCGTTCAGGAACGGATTGGTGAACGCGTAGTAGAACTGCAGCGGGATGCACAACAGGAACGAGCCGAGGATGAACACCGCGAACGCATGGTCCTTGAGTAGCGACAACGCGTCGAGTCCCAACACATCGCGCGCCGTGATGCGTTGACCCAGCGCGTGCGGCGGCGTGTGCGGCAACACGAACGAGAAGAGACCAAGCACCATCGACGCTGCCGCTGCGATCTGCAGCGGCACCGCCGTGGGCTCGAGCCGTAACGTTCCCACGATGAGACCGGCGGCGATCCATCCGATGGTGCCCAACACGCGGACCAACGGAAATTCGCGCGTGGGGTTCTTCATGTGATCGAACGAGATCGAGTTGGTGAGCGCGAGGGTGGGCATGTAGCACAGCGCGTACACGATGAGCACGGCGTAGAACGCGCCGAATCCGCGCACGGTCGACGCGTACCACAATACCACGCCGCCCACGAGGTGCAGCACGGCCAGGATACGTTCGGTGGCGAAGAACCGATCGGCCACCATGCCGACGAAGAACGGCGAGATCATGGCCGCGATCGCCGTCGCGCCGTAGGCGAGTCCGATCTGGGTGCCGTCGAACTTGAGCGAGCTGCCCAAGTAGGTGCCCATGGTGACGAACCAGGCGCCCCAGACGAAGTACTCGAGGAACATCATCGTCGAGAGCTTGACACGAACGGCGGTCATGGCCGGTCTCCGGAGGGAATGAGTGCGGCGCGCGAGAAGATACCGCGCGAGCGGCACTCGGCAAGGACCGCGCGGGTGAGCGGGGGCTACCGCCTCGGCGTGCTGGTGCGCATGGTACGCACATGGTAACTCGCCTCTATTACTCCGATTCGTATCTTCGCACGTTTGGCGCCCGCGTTGTCGACCGGTCGGATGGCGGCCGTCGCATCTATCTCGAGCAGACGGCGTTCTATCCGACGTCGGGCGGTCAGTCGCACGACACGGGCGCGCTGAACGGTATTGCGGTGCGCGATGTGATCGACGACGGCGATCGTATCGCGCATCTGCTCGACGCGCCGCTCGATGCGGACGACGTGACCGGCGTAATCGACTGGACGCGGCGGTTCGACCACATGCAGCAGCACACCGGGCAGCATCTCCTCTCCGCGGTGTTGGCATCGCTGTTCGATTGGGAAACGGTGAGCGTGCACTTCGGGAGCGACGCATCGACGCTCGATCTCGACGTTCCGGAGGTGACGCCCGAACGCGTGGCGGCGGCCGAGCAGCGTGCCAATGAAATCGTGTTCGAGAACCGGCCGCTGAGCGTGTCATTCGAGGATGCGGCATCGGCCGCGGGACTGCGCAAGGCAACCGATCGTGTGGGGATGATCCGCATCGTGACGATCGCGAATCTCGACCGCAGCGCGTGCGGCGGTACGCATGTGCGCGCGACGGGCGAGATCGGGCCGATTCTGCTGCGCCGCATCGACAAGGTGCGCCAGTCGGCGCGCATCGAGTTCGTGTGTGGCTGGCGCGCGATCCGGGACGCGCGCGCCGACTACGAGGCGCTGGCGCACCTCGCGCGAACGTTGTCCGCTGCGCCCAACGAAGTCGCGGGCCTCGTCGCGGGCCAGCACACGCGATTGCGCGATGCCGCATCGCGGCTGCGGGCGCTGGAAGGCGAGTTGGCCACACGCGTGGCTCTGGAGCGCTATGGCGAGGTGGCGCCTAACGCAGATGGCGTCCGCGGGGTTGTCGAGCGACGCGCCACGGGGTCGCTCGATGACCTGCGCCTGCTCGCGTTGGCCGTGGCCGCGTTGCCGCGCGCGATGTTCGTCGGTGCCGTTGAGTCACCGACGCTCGGTGTGCTCGTAGCCACGTCCGCGGATTCTGGCGTCGATGCGGGCCGCCTGCTCAAGACCGTGCTGGCGGATGCGGGCGGTCGTGGGGGCGGCTCTGCACGGATAGCACAGGGGACTGTACCGAGTTTCGATATGCTGAGTCGGGTTCTCGCACGCATCGGGACTTCTCGAGCCTAACTGGCTGCGCGGGCAGCGTTGATAGCAGAAGGTGTTCTGACACGCGTCAACCGGCATGCGACCGGGCGCTGCTGTCGGATGGGCGCGGGTCGGCGCGGCGAGTCACAACGACATGTTGAAGCGGATGATGCGATAAGAGCGGATCGCGCTGTGCACAGCGTAAGGACTGCGCCCACCCACGCATGCTGCTGTTGTCGTACGAGTGCGCCGCGGGCCGTGCTGGCGCCGTGTGCCGCACTCGCCGCCCCTGACCGGTACGTGTTGCTGTCGCTGCTGGTTCCGCTTTGATAGCGCGGCTGGCACGCGACATGAAGCAGTCGTTGCCTTCGGTGTCCATCTCAGGAGGAGCGGCTATGAAGATCGGTATCATCGGCGCGGGCCATATCGGCGGTACTCTCACCCGACGTCTCAGCGCACTCGGCCATGACGTCTCGGTTGCGAACTCCAGAGGGCCCGCGACACTCGCGAGCCTGTCATCGGAAGCCGGCGCCGTCGCGGCGCGGGTCACAGAGGCCGCTCGCGGAAAGGATCTCGTCATCGTGACGATTCCCGAAAGGAATATTCCCGAGTTACCGAAGGACCTGTTCGGGCCGGCGGACAGTCGCACGGTTGTCGTGGACACCGGCAACTATTACCCGCAGCAGCGCGATGGCCGCATCGAAGCGATCGAGGCGGGCACTACCGAGAGCAGCTGGGTTGCCCAACAGCTCGGCCGTCCGGTGGTGAAGGCGTTCAACAACATCTACGCGCAACATCTGATGGATCACGGACGGCCCGCGGGCGACCCGCGACGCATCGCGCTGCCTGTCGCCGGCGACGACGAAAAAGCGAAGGCGGTGGTGCTGCGCGTGGTCGATGAGCTCGGATTCGACGGCATCGACGCCGGCAGCCTGGACGAATCCTGGCGGCAGCAGCCGGGCACTCCAGTGTACGCTACCGATCTGAATGCCGCCGGTGTACGGCGCGCTCTCTCCGAGGCGCGCCGGGAGCGACCGTCGGAGTTTCGCGCCCAACGGAGCGGGACTGCGCCAGCGTCGTGATCGTGGCGGAAGTAGTGGGTGACCGAGTCCCGAGGCCCGAGCGCCCAGTCCGAGTCCCTGTAGTCAGAACCTGAGCGCGCGCAGGTACTCGTAGCTCGCCTTCGTTTCGGCGATCGGCGAGGCTGGTTCGTCGTGCTCGACGAACGTGTGCTGCACCCCTGCTTGCTTCGAGTGCGCGAAGATGGCACGCCAGTCGATCGAGCCGCTGCCGACATCCACCATCGTGCCGTCTTTCGTCATGTCCTTCGCGTGCACGAGCGGAAAGCGGCCGGGAAAGCGAGCGAAATACGCGAGCGGGTCCTGGCCGCCCTTCACGATCCAGAAGATGTCCAGCTCCAACTGTACGAGCGACGGGTCGCTCTCGGCGAGCAGGATGTCATACGGGAGCCGGCCTCCGACGGGGGTGAACTCGTAATCGTGATTGTGGTAGGCGAGCTGGATCCCCCGCGCGCGCGACGCCTCACCGGCGCGCGTGAGCTCGTGCGCCACGCGGGTGTAGCCATCCACCGTGCGGTCGGGCTCGTCGATCCACGGGCAGACGATGTAGGTCTGGCCGAGCGTGGCCGCGTCGTCGAGGGTGCGCGACCAATCGCCGCGGACGTCCTGCATGCTGATATGAGACGACGGCACCGTTAGGCCAGCGCGGTCGACGATGACCCGCATCTCCTTGGCCGTCTTGCCGTGCAGGCCGGCGAGCTCGACCTCGCGATATCCGATCCGGGCTACCTCCGCGATGGTGCCTGCGAGGTCGTGGTCCATCAGGCCGCGCACCGTGTAGAGCTGCAGGCCGATCTTGCCTAACTTTGCGCGGGCCTGGCCGGCGAGGGCCACGGCCCGCGCTACGGCGTCGCTGGATCCGAACAGGGCACCGGCCGCGAGCAGTCCGCCGGCACCGCGCATAAAGGTCCGGCGATCGACTCCCGATTCCCTGGTCACCGAGCGCTCTCGGGGGGTGAACTCAGCTCAGGCACGTGGGTTCAGGTGCGAGACACGATTGGCCCGCCGAACGGAGTGCTCGACGGGCCAACCGCATCAACGAACGACCGGCGACTACTGCCGAAACCGTCCCAGCAGCCGCAGAATCTCGAGATACAACCAGACGAGCGTCATGAGCAGCGCAAACCCTCCGTACCACTCCATGTACTTGGGCGCGCCCTGCTGGGCACCGCGCTCGATGAGGTCGAAGTCGAGAATCAGGTTCATCGCGGCCACACCCGCGAAGACCACGCTGAGCCCTATGCCTAACGGGCTAGAACTCCACAAGATGGGCATGGACACGTGGAACATCCCCAGCACGATCGACAGGCCGTAGAACAACATGATGCCGATGGTCGCCGAGATGATGATGCGGCGGAACATGGGCGTGGCGCGAATGAGGCCGGTCTGATAGGCCAGCAACATCCCGAGCGCCACCATGCAGGTGAGACCCACGGCCTGCAACGGGAGACCATGGTACAGGCCGGCGTACATGGCCGAGATCGCGCCGAGCGCCAACCCTTCGAGCACTGCGTACAGCGGAGCGGTGATGGGCGCCGCCTGCGGCTTGAAGATGGTGATGAGCGCGACGACCAAACCGCCGATCGCGCCGATGAGCACCGCGGGCCCGACGACGGCCGGATTCGAGAGCGTCGCGGTCCAGACCCAGCCGGCGGAGAAAACGGTGACGGCGATGAGGATCATCGCCTTGATCACGGTTCCGGATACGGTCATCTGCGCGGCACCGACGCCGGCAACGGCATTCCGGAAAACGGATTCTTTGAGCGCGGGATTCGAGCGAGCCATGGAATTCTCGGAAAGAGATCAGGAGAACGCGCCGCGGCGAACGGCCGGGGTCCCCATCATCGCATGTTTAATTCTACACCGCGAGAGCGCGCAAGGCACCAGCGGCCGGTAGTGGTAGTACCACTACCGCGGCCCCTCTCCCATCTAGGACCGCTCGTCGCCCGCCGTTCCTGTGTCCTCCACCTCAGCATCTGGCCGGGCTGAACGAGGCTGCAGCTGTTCGACTTCGGACCCAGGAATGGGGATCTCCTGAACCCACCCGCTGGGTCGTTTGGACCAGACGGAGCCGTCGTCGCAGATCACCAGCACGTCATTCTCGCGGCGCATCGCCGACACGGGACGGCGCACCTTGGTAGTACCCACGGGAAGGCCCGGCTGCTGCTCCGGCCGGGGCATGTTTTCGCCTAACGCGACTTCGATGTCGTAGGTGTCCACCCCACCGTCGGACGTGCGAGGTCCATCCGCTAACCCGCGCGCCGGCGCGGTAGGGACCTCGCGCTCCAGCGACGCGGATGGTGTCGCCGCTTCGATGGGCGTGGACGGCGAAGGCGCCGGCGGCGGGGAAGGCTCCCACGCCGGTGCGGGCGGCGGCTCGTCGGTGGGCGGAGCCGGGGGTTCGTCGGTGGGTGGGGGTTCGTCGCTGGGCGGAGCGTCGGCCAGCGGCGCGGCCGATGGCGTGACCGGACGATCGCGCAGCCGCGGGTAGTTGTGGACGTAGTCCCAGACCTTGGCCAGTACCGTCACCGCGTCCGAGTGATCCTCGTCCAATCGGCGGCCGAACTCCTCGCGTGCGGTGTCGAGCGCTTGGGCGATCTCTTCCGCCTGCGTGCGGCGCAGATCGGCTTCGCGACTGGCCGCGTCCCGCTCAGCGCACGCCAACGCGTACTGCTCGCGGAGCATGCTCACGAACGAACGCAGCGTCTGCTGCTTCTCGGCGCTTTCGCGCCGCTCCTTGCCTAACTCCGACTCCAAGCGGATCCGCTCGTCTTCCAGCACGCTCACGCGACGCGCGAGGTCGACACGCAACTCGGTCGACGCCGCCCGGTCGGTATGTAGGTCTTCCGCGGTGCGCTCGAGCAGCGCGCGGGTGGCAGCCAGATCAGCCTCCAGGCGCGCCGTCGTCCGGGCGGCCGTTTCGCGCGCCGACGCGAGCTCCGCGCGCAGGCTGAGCGCGCTCTCCTGTGCCGCGGCCAGATCGGCCGACATGGTGGCGCGCCGAGTGGCCGCGTCCTGTCGCTCGGTTTCGAGCGCCATACCCAACCGCATCTCGTTCTCGCGCGCGGCCGACCGCGATGCATCGAGCGTGTGCTGCATCTCGGCGATCGTACGGCGGGCCTGGTCGAGGTCGCCGCCTAACGTCATGCGTTCGCGGCGCAGCAGTCCCAGCTCGTGCAGCTCGTCGTCTTGGCGACGCAGCCGGTCGGCGTGTTCCTTGAGGGAGGTCTTCAGGCGATCGATCGCGCCCTCACGGCGGCGCAGCTGCGCGAGAAAATCGCGCCGCGTCACGCGCTTGTGTCGTCGCACGACCAACGCGGCGGCCAACGCCCCAAGAACGGCGCCGACGACCAGCCACACGATCACCTGCAGGGTTGGGAAACCCAAGAGATTGGACCTCGGCATCGAAGCAGATGCGGCCCACATCGGCCGTCGCGCGACATCGCGCGTGACGCTGCGCGTTCCGGCAGGGTTCGGCGAATCATAGCACGTTCACCCGAATGCCCGAAGCTCAGCCGCGCACCGCTGTCGTGCAAGGGACGCGCCCGTCTCCACTGCTGCGGCCGCCCATGCAACCTATTGAAGATCAATATGTTAGACACTCGGGCGAAGTGCCGTTGCGCGTGCGCATCACCAATCCGCCCGCGTCGATGTCGCCTTCGTGCCACGCGAACCGCCGCCAACCTGTCCGGTGACCATGGCCTTTTGTAGGGCATCGAGCATCTGCCGAGCCTGCGACTCTGAGATCTGCGGTGCCGACTCTCCTCCCTGCGGATTGCCGAACCCGCCGCCCTGCGACGCGCCGGCGCCGGTCTGCGGCGCGCCGGCGTACCCGGACTTGGTGAGGTTGCCGCCGCCCCAATCGGCCTTACGACGCGGGCCGCCGCCAAAGCGCGTGTTTTCGTCGGCCAACCGCCGCAACGCGAACTCGAGATTCCACTTTGCATCGACATCTCGCGAATCGAGTGCCAGGGCGTCCGTGTACGAGTTGATTGCCGCGTGCAGCGCCGGCCGTTTGTCGGGCGCTCCATCGGCCTCGTGCAGGTAGGTGTTGCCGAGATTGAACAGCGCTTGCCGGCGAATCGCCGGCGGTCCGCCGAGCGCCGAACGGTAGCTGCGAACCGCCTCATCGAATTGGGCTAACCGGTAGAGCGCGTTCCCCATGTCGTAGGCGACGAGTGCCTGGGCGTCGGGGTCGCCCGACTGCCCGGCATCCCGTTGCAGCGCGCGTAGCTCGTCGAGCGCATCCCGGTATCGGCCGGCCTGGTACAGCGCGGCCGCGTGCGCCGCCCGACTCCTGTCCCATCGCGGCTGCGCGCCTAACGCACCGAACACGCCAACCACTACGAGCACGGCCGCCGCCGCGCGGCCAAGGGAGGCGCTGCTCCGCATCCGGCCGCGAGCCTTGCGGCGGGGCGCCACGAGCAGCGCTTCGACGAGCAAGGCGAGGAGCGCGAGCGCCGCCGGCCACATGAATCGATCGGTGAGCGCGGCGCGTTCGCGCGACGTCACTGCGGCGGCCGCGAGCCGCCGAATGTCGGCGAGCACCGGCTGCGCGCTCGCGGCATCTGTCCACGCGACGTAGTCGCCGCCGGTGACCGCCGCGGCGGCACGCAGGTCGGCGGCCGCGAGCCGGGACACGACGACGCGACCGGCGTAGTCGCGATGCGGCCGGGAGTCGGTCGGCGTGTTAGGCATCGTGGACCCGCCAACCGTGCCCACCCCTACCGCATACAGGCGGATGTTGTTCTTGGCCAACACGCGCGCCCCATCGCGCATGGATCCCTGGGTCGCTTCACCATCGGTGAGCAGCACGACGATGTGCGCGCCGGGCCCGCCATCGCGCGCGAACGTCGCGGCGGCGAGATCCTCGGCGCCTTCGATGTCAGTCGCCGGATCGGGAACGTCCTCGGTGCTCACGGCGTCGACGAATCGGGAAAATATTCCGTGATCGGTGGTCAGTGGCAGCTGCAAGAATGCGTTGCCGCCGAAGATGAGCAGTCCCACTCGATCGTTCGGCAGCGAGTCGGCAATCGTGCGGGCGGCGGCCTTCGCGGCATCGAGGCGCGTTGGCGAGCCATCGCCGGCGCTCATTGATCGCGAGAGGTCAAGGACGAACAATAGATCGCGCGAGGTACGCCGCACGGTGGCCGAGGTCTCGCCCCATTGCGGTCGGGCGAGGGCAATGGTGACGAGCGCAAGCGCGGCAACCACGAGTGCGCCGGAGAGTGCGCGAGTGGCACGCGATGGAATTGCCGACCAGCGCGCAACCAGCGAGAGATCGCCGTAGCGCGCGAGGTCGGCCCGCCCACGCCGGGCGCGCATGATGAGCGCGACGATCGCGAGCGGCAGGATTGCAGCGAGTGCGATGAGCCAGAGCGGCGTGTCGAAGCGCATGGTCAGGGCACCGTCCGCAACCACGTGGACCGCAGGGTCAACTCCACGCACAGAAAAATCAGCGCGGGTACGAGCAGCCATGCGACGTGCTCGTGCCAGGTCAGAATCTGGCGTTCGCGCAGTCTGCTCTTCTCGGCCCGGTCGATGTCGCGCACGATACGATCGAGCGAGCTCAGGTCAGACGCGCGATAGTACGTCCCGCCGCTCACCGAGGCCACCGTGCGCAGCAACTGTTCGTCGCGCATGCTGAGGACGGCAGGCTGCTCGCCGTAGGCGAGCTCGCGCTGCTGGTACTGCTGGCCCATGCCGCGCACCCAGGCATCGCCGGGCATGCGTGCACCCCGTCGAGCGCTCATGCCGATGGCGTAGATGCGCACTCCAATCGCGCGTGCGATCTGAGCGGCGACGATCGGGTCGGGCGTGCCGGTATTGTTGCCGCCGTCGGTAATCAGCACGATCACGCCGCTGCGGCGCGGCAAGTCCTTCAAGTGATTCTCGGCCATGGCCAGGGCCGTCCCGATCGCCGTGCCGTCCGGGAGAATGCCGATGTCGACACGCTGCAGCAGGTCTAACAACACGGCGCGATCATCGGTGAGCGGCGCTTGGGTGAACGGGCGACTGGCAAACACCACGAGGCCCATGAAGTCACCCGGGCGTTCGTCGATGAAGCGTTCGAGCACGCGTTTGGCCGCCGTGATGCGGTCGTCGGGTGCGAAGTCGCGCGCCTTCATGGAGCTCGAGACATCGAGCGCGAGGACGATGTTGCGTCCGTTCATCGTCACGTCGCGTATCTCGCCCGGCGAGCGCGGGCGCGCGAGGGCGGTGACCAGCGCCGTCAGTGCCAGGGCACGCAGGGCCACGGGCCACCAGAGGGCGCGCTCGCGCCCCGACGGCGGCTCATTGCCTAACAGAGTGAGTGCGGGGAGGCCGAGCGTGGCTGCCGGCGCACGGCGGCGGCGCGGCCAGGCGAACCACAGGTAGGCGGCCACGAACGCGAGCAGCGCGAACGCCCACGGCTCAGCGAATCGCATCGTGCTCCCGGTGAACGCTCGATGGAGATGGTGGCGCCGATGACGCACTGGCCGCATGCAACCGGTCGAGCAGCGCCGTCGCGCGCTCGAGGAAGGCGAGCGCGGGGCGCGCGGCCGGGCGGAGGCGGGCGAACTTGACCAGGTCCGCTTCGCCTAACATAGCACCGAGCTCGACGTCCATGCCCTCCGCGCGGAGCGCATCGGGCAGGGTACGCAACAGCTCGCTGGTGGTGCGACGCACCGCCGGCACCGCATGGGCGTGCTCAAGATAGCGGCGCAACGTCTCGGCGATTTCCTCGTAGTGTCGTTCGACGTCGCCGTCCAACCACCCCGCGCGGCGAACCGCGTCCAGGTGCGCCCGCGCGGCCTCGTACGCGCTGAGCGGGCGCACGGACTCGGCGGGCACGGCCAGTCGTGCTGGCGTGCGGCGGCGTGCGCGGATGACGATCGCGGCGATTGCTCCCGCGATCAGCGCCGCGATCACCGCGACCCACCACCTCGTGCTCTCCTGACCGCCGAGCGCGGCGAACGGGCGAATGTCGCGCATGGCGATCGCCGTATCGGGGAGTGTGGCCATCACCGTCACCAACAGGGCGCCGCTGACCACCGAGTCCAGCGCCTCGCGTCCCGGCATGCGGTACGTGAGCGCGAAGGCCGGGCTCGTTAGACTACCGGTTTCGTAGAACGCGACGCGGGCGCGATAGAGGAGTGCGCCGTCCCCGGCGCGGCGAATGGTGTCCACGCCGATGAGCCGCACGCTGGATGGAAGCGAATCGCGCGGGTGCGGCGGGGACTCCACGGTCGCGCCCGCGGGGAGCGCCGCGTGTAGAACCAACGTGACCGGATCCCCGATAGTCACCGTGCCGCCTCCGGACACATCCAGCCGTTGGGCGCGCGCCGCGCGGGGGGCGACGGAGACCAGCACGGCGGTGACTAACGCGAACGCGATGCGCATGAGCTCCTCAATGCCGCATCCGGCGCTCGCGCCGGCGGAAGAAGCCAAGGAGCGGTCCGACGTACCCTTCACCGGTTCGCAGACGAATCATGTCCGCGCCGGCCACCCTGAGCGTGCGGGCGACCACCGCCTGTTGCGCGAGCGCCTGGCGCCGATACTGGTCGCGCACGTCGGCGCGCGCGCTGTCCACCCAACGCCAGTCATCCCGTTCGGGGTCGCGTAGGGCGACCAATCCGACATCGGGAAGTTCGTCGTCGCGCGGATCGGTGAGGTGCACGCCGATGGTATCGTGGCGGCGTGCCACCATCTCCAGCGTGCGCTCGTAGTCGTGAGCGAGCCAATCGGAGAAGACGAACAACACCGCCCTGCGGTGCAGCACTCGCGCGGCAAATTCGAGCGCCGCGCGTAAGTCGGTTCCCACGCCCGTTGGCTGGAACGACACCATCTCGCGAATGACACGCAGGACATGCCGCTTCCCCTTGGCCGGCGTGATGAATCGCTCGACGTGGTCGGAAAATAGGATCGCGCCCACGCGGTCGTTGTTGCGCACGGCGGCCAGAGCGAGCACCGCGCTCACTTCGGTAGCAAGCTCCGATTTCGTGCGACGACGCGTACCGAAGTCATCAGATGCGCTGTGATCGATGAGGAAGAGCACCGTGAGCTCGCGCTCTTCGGTGTAGCGCCGCACGTACGGCGCACCGGTGCGGGCGGTGACGCGCCAGTCGATGGTGCGCACATCATCACCAGGCAGATACGGGCGCACATCGGCGAATTCCACGCCGCGCCCCTTGAACACACTCGAGTATTCCCCGGCCAGGACATCCTGCACCAACCGCCGGCTGCGGATCTCGAGGCGGCGCACCTCGCGCAAGACATCGGGTAGCGTCACGGCACGCGCAGCGCGTCGAGAATGCGGTCCAGCACTTGGTCGGCGGTCACGTTCTCCGCGTCCGCTTCGTAGGTGAGGATTACGCGGTGGCGCAGCACGTCGTGCGCAAGCGCCTTGAGATCGGACGGCGCTACATAGCCGCGTCCGTCGAGGAAGGCGAGCGCTTTCGCGGTACGCACGAGCGCGATCGCAGCGCGAGGACTGGCGCCGTACGACACGAGCGGTGCCAGGTCGGGGAGGCCGGCGGCCGCCGGATCCCGCGTCGCGCGCACCAGGTCGAGGGCGTATTCGCGCGCGCGCGGATCGAGATAGATCTCGTCCACCGTGCGCCGCGCAATCATGATGCGTTCCTTGTCCACTACGCAGTCCGGTGCGGGCACCGCACCGTGAGTCATCCGATCGAGCATCGCACTCTCTTCGTCCCGCTCAGGATACGTGACAACGAGCTTCATCATGAAGCGATCGATCTGCGCCTCGGGGAGCGGGTACGTTCCTTCCTGCTCGATGGGGTTCTGCGTGGCCAACACCAGAAACGGTTCCTCGAGCGGGTACGTCACGCCACCAATCGTCACCTGCTTTTCCTGCATGGCCTCGAGTAGCGCGCTCTGCACTTTCGCTGGCGCACGGTTGATTTCATCAGCCAGCACGATGTTGGCGAAGATCGGGCCCTTCTGCACAGTGAACGCGCCATCGCGCTGATCGTAGATCATGGTCCCGGTGAGATCTGCTGGGAGCAAGTCCGGCGTGAACTGCACACGATGAAACGTCGCGTCGATGACGGATGCGAGGGTGCGAACCGCGAGTGTCTTGGCGAGCCCGGGCACGCCTTCCAACAGGACGTGTCCATCGGCCAACAGACCAACGATCAAGCGGTCGAGCATCGCGCGTTGGCCGAGTACAACCTTGGAGAGCTCGGTGCGCATACTATCGACGAAAGCGCTCTCGGCGCGGACGCGAGCGTTGAGGGCGTCGAGGACAGGAAGGTCGGTGATGGTCATGGACGGCAGGGGGCGAGGTAAAGAGGGGCCAGGTAAGAGGTATGGAAATGGAGCGTGCCGGGGGGGGTGGGGGGTGGGGGGGTGGGGGGGTGGGGGGTTGGGGGGGCCCGGCTCTCCAT
>JANWIF010000048.1 GCA_025450035.1 Gemmatimonadaceae bacterium | reverse complement strand
GAAAGATACGATCGCCGGCGAATCGCGGCCAGAGCGATGAGCTTCCACCGACGATTCTGCCGCTCTACGTTTCACGGGGTCCCATATCCATAGGAGGACACAGGATGAGCGCGACACCGTCGAGCGGCGCGCAAGCCGGAGAGCACGCCGCCACACAGCACATGACCGTGCGATGTCCGTTTTGCGCAACCTGGAACCGGGTGGACGCTGCGCGCGTCATCGATCGCCCGAAATGCGGACACTGTGGACGGCCAATTCTCCTGGATCGTCCGCTGTCCGTCGACGATGAATCATTCCAGCGCACCATCGGCGAGAGCGATGTGCCCGTGCTCGTGGACTTCTACGCCGACTGGTGCGGGCCCTGCAAGATGATGGCGCCCCTCTTCGACGACCTTGCCGCCCGCCACCAAGGCCGACTCCTCGTCACGAAGCTTAACACGGACAAGGCGCAGCGGACGGCGTCGTCGTTCGACATCCGCGGAATTCCGACGACGATCCTGTTCCGCGAGGGAAAGGAAGTCGCCCGAGAAGTGGGCGCCGTGGGCCGGGAGAAGCTCGAGCGGATGGTGGCGTGAGACGGTGGCTATCAGCCACCAACCTACTCATGCGCCGGCAATGGCTCCATCGTATCCGGATTCACCGGCACCTGCACCTCGTCCCGATACGGCGAGGTCATCAGCATCAGGCGCATCCGCGGGAACGCGTCCATGAACGCGCGATAGCACAAACCCCAGATCCCGAGGAAGCCCAGCGTCACGCCGATTTCCCAGAGGCCGAACGGTGCGTTCGACTCGTGGTAGTGCAGCGACGGATATACCTCGATGTAGCGCAGCAGCCAGATGCCTACCACGCTGCACAGCGCGAACAGGAAGAACGTGGGCAGGTACACTTTCGCGGCGCGCGACAGCAGGCCGAAGAACGGGATCACGAACGCGAGGAACACGATGGCCAGCGTCGCGTATTCCCATGGCTGCTCCAGACGCAGATGAAACCAGTGCGTCTCCTCGGGAAGGTTGCCATACCATACCACCAGGTACTGCGCGAACGTGAGATAGCCCCAGAACGCCGTGAAGGCGAAACCGAGTTTGCCCAGGTCGTGGAAATGGTGCTCGGTGATGTACTCGTCCGCGGCGAGGTGCTTGCGCCACCACATCACGAGCATCGACCACGACATGATCGCGGCCACCCACGCGCCCATGTAGAACCACCAGCCGTACATCGTGCTCTGGAAAAACAGGTCGAGGGACATGGACAGGTCCCACGAGTGCACGATGTAGAAGAAATTGAAGAGCAGGCAGAGCACGACAGCCAACGTGCCCTGCATCGAGTGAGTCGAGTGGATCTCGCGCCGCTCCTCGCCGAACCCGCGGCGCATGCGGTCGCGAATCCCTTTGGCCCAGGCCGCGCCCGAATCACCGGGTAACGCGGCTACATCGAGGCGCACGCACTTGTAGATGTACCAGACGCTTAGCGCGGTGAGGATGAAGAACATCCCGAGCTCGCGCGTCACGAAGAACCCGGTGCCAAGAAAAAAGCGCTTCTCCGCGACCGGTGCCGGATGGGTATACCACGGGAAGATGTGCTTCCCGCCCATGAGGATCAGCACGAGCAGCAGAAACGCCACCGGTAGAAACGCCACGTATCCCTCGAGCAGCCGCACGATGGGACGCGACCACCGCGCCGTCGTGACGCGCTGCACGGCCACGAAGATCACGCCGGCTTGCGACACACTGGCGAAGAACAACCAGTTGAAGTGCAGCGCCTGCCAGACGCGGTCCTGGCCGGTGAATGCGCCGATGACGAAGACGATGATGCCGATGGCTGCCAGCGCCGTGCTCACGGTCGTGACCCAGCGCGGCATCGGCTTCGATGTCGCCCGCGCGAGCTCCTCGCGACTCGGCATGTCGAGATCGGTATGCGAATGCGTGCTCACGGACGAACTCCCCTCGCGTTAGGCGGCTGCGCCGGCGCCGGGCCGGCGTGCGCGCTGTCGGCCGCCTCGGCGCCAGCGGGCGGTGCCGCCGTGTCCTCGCGCTCGGACATCCAGGCGGCCATGTCCTGCGGGCGATAGGGCGCCGGCCGCGTCGGGCCGGTGCGCGTATAGCCCGGCACGGCGCGCCCATTTTCGCCCGGATAGCCGGCCGGCGACGTGTCCGCCACCACGCCGGCGATCTTGCCTTGGAGGGCGCGAACGTAATTCACCACATCCCAGCGATCCATGTCTTCGATGCGGTCGTACGTCGGCATGAACCCGCGGCCGTTCCGGATCATCCCGTAGATGTAGCCGTCGGTGCGATTCTTGGTCACGTCGGTCAGCAAGTTAGGCGCGGGCACGCCGTAGCGCACCGCGGTGCCATTCCCCTTCGCCGCCGGTCCATGACACACCGCGCAATTGATCTGATAATACTTGCGCCCGTTGTCCAACGAGGCCGGCGTGGGGGCGGCCGGATTCGTGAGCGACGACATCGAGTCGATCGTCTCCGGTAATTGCTGGTACGACACCACGTACGCCGGCTCCGGGTTGCCGGTGAGCGGCACCGAGTACACCGGCGTGCCGCGCATCGGGGTGACCGTGTCGCCCGCGTACTGCCACTGCCACGGCTTGATCTTGGGCTGCTGCTTGAAGTCGGTGAACCACTCGCAGCCGGTGGCCACGAGCGTAAGGGCCAGCGCGGTGACGATGCGGCCGCGGACCACGGCGCTATTGCTCACCGCGCACCTCCACCGCCCCATGCTTCTTGAGCGTGTCGGTCACATCCCCCTGGCGATCCGGTGGGCATTCCACCCAGACGCCGAAGTGGGCGTCGCTGAAGCGCGGGTCGTACCCCACCGTCATCGTGATTCTCGGAATGCGGGAGTGAATGAACAGGCCGGCCACCGTCGCCAGCGAGCCCACCAACACCATGAGCTCGAAACTGATGATCGTGTATGGCACCCACGACGGTACCGGCTTGCCGCCCACGACTAACGGCCAGTAGTCCGAGATCCAGATCGGAATCCAGTAGCCGAACGTGGCGCCGGCCAGTCCGCCGATGAGTGTGTACAGACGCACGATGCTCGGCCCGTGCGGAATAATGTGCTCGAGCTCGTGGCGCGGCGCCGGTGTGTACACGGCGATGTTCCCCGCGCGCAGCTTCTTGAGCGCCTGGATCGCCTCGACGGTCGAGTCCAGTTCGCGGAACACTCCGACGATGCCTTCCATCAGTCGCGCTCCCCCGGCGTTTCCGGTTCATACTCCAGGTGCATGCCGGTGACTTCGATCCCCTCGACGGCCCGCGGCACCCGAAGCAGCGGCGGGATGATCTCCTTCACCTCGGAGATCGGCACCACCGGGAAATTCTTGATGAACAACAGGAACCACATCGCGAACCACCCGAAGCTGCCTAACAGAATGCACCAGTCGACGTAGGTGGGGGCGTACGCGGTCCACTGCCATGGCTCGAACTCGTGCGACAGCGACGGATCGAAAATCACGAACCGCTCGAACCACATCCCCAGGTTGATGAACATCGACAGCGTGAACAACCACGTGGTGCTGCGTCGCAGTTTCTGGAAGAAGAGCGTGAGCGGCAGAATCGTGTTGCAGGTGAGCATGATCCACGCGGCCCACCACCATTGCCCGAACACGCGATTGTACCAGAACGAGTGCTCGATCTCGCTGCCGCCGTACCAACCGATGAAGAACTCGGTGAGGTACGCCGTGCCGACGATGAGGGACGTGAACAGGCAGAGCTTGGCCGCCGCGTCCAGATGATTCAGCGTGACGTAGTGCTTGAGGTTGAACCACCGCCGAATCGGAATGATGATCGTGAACACCATCCCGACGCCGGAGAAGATCGCGCCGGCCACGAAATACGGCGCGAACAATGTGGCGTGCCAACCCGGCACGTTCGCCATCGCGAAGTCGAACGACACCGTGGAGTGCACGGACAGCACGAGCGGCGTCGAGAACGCGGCCAGAAACAGATACGCCCGGGCGAAGTGCCGCCACTCCGTGTCCGAGTTGCGCCACCCGAACGACAGCACACCGTAGATGTGCTTACGCAGCGGATTGCGCTCGCGGTCGCGCAGCGCTGCGAAGTCAGGCAGCAGTCCGATGTACAGGAACGTGGCGGAGACGGTGAGGTACGTCAGGATCGCAAATACATCCCACACCAGCGGACTCTTGAACTGGGGCCAGATCAACCGCCAGTTAGGATACGGGATCAGCCAGAAGAACTTCCACGGGCGCCCGAGGTGGAGGATCGGGAACAGCCCGGCGGTCATGATGGCGAACACGGTCATCGCTTCCGCGCATCGATAAATCGTCGTGCGGAAACCGGCGCGGAACAGATAAAGAATGGCCGAGATCAACGTGCCGGCGTGACCAATACCGACCCAGAACACGAACGTGACGATATACACACCCCACATCACCGGCGGCGAATAGCCGGCCACGCCCAGTCCCATGTACACCTGCCACATCCACGCGCCCAAGCCGATCAACAAGCACGTGATGGCCGCGAGCAACGCCGCTAACCACATGCCGGTCGGATTCAACGTGCGCCGAATCTCGTCCGTGACCTGGCGATAGTTCCGAACGGACGGAAGCTGGATGTTGGCTTCGGGGATATTGGGTCCCACTTCCCTTCCCGGTGGTGCGACTGTCGCCATGTCCGCCTCTACGCTCCGGCCGGCGCCGCCGGCGCCGGGTGATTGACCTTTTTCAAGTAGACCACCGCCGGAAAGGTGTTGAGCAGTTCCTGAAACACGTGGTAGCCACGATGATCCTGCGCCAGCTTGGCTACCGTCCACTGGTCGTCGGCGGCATCGCCGAACGTGATAGCCTTGGACGGGCACGCCTGCGCGCAGGACGTCGTGAACTCATCCGGCCGCACAGGGCGTCCCTCGCTTTTCGCGCGATGCTCGGCCTCGCGAATGCGCTGCACACAGAAGGTGCACTTCTCCATCACGCCCTTGCCGCGCACGGTGACGTCGGGATTCAACTGCCAATTCATCCGCTCCGGCCACGCGTACTGCGGGCGGTGCGGCTCGCCGTAGCCAAACCAGTTGAAGTAGCGGACCTTGTACGGGCAGTTGTTGGAGCAGTAGCGCGTGCCCACGCACCGGTTGTAGACCTGCACGTTCAACCCATCGGGCGAGTGATACGTGGCGTACACCGGACACACTGGCTCGCACGGCGCGTTGCCGCAGTGTTGACACAGCATCGGAACGAAGCGCGCTTCGAAATCGCCTCCATCCTCGCCACCTTCCCAGTAGCGCTCGAGACGAATCCAGTTCATCTCGCGCCCCTTGAGGATGTTGCCGCCCGGCACGCCGTGCAGGAACGCGGTGTGCACTTGCTGGTACGGCGCGCCGACAATCGGAATGTTGTTCTCGGCGTAACACGCCGTGACGCAGGCCTGACACCCGGTGCAGCGCGCCAGATCGACCGTCATCGCCCACCGGCGCTTGGCCATCCCGCTCCAGTGGTTGGGATCGTACATCCCCATTTCCTTGACCTTGAGCGACGACTGGAGCGCGCCCTGCGCGTCGGCCGCCGTCGGGGAGCGCAGGCCGGGGAGATACTCGTGCGACGCATCGCCCGGCATCTCCTCCTTCTTCTCCTGCTCCGTGCCTAACGTCTCGAGCTCGTGCACGTCGATCGCGAGGGCGATGCCGCGGTTGAACTGGCGCGATGAGCCCTCGGTGGTCACCAGCGGGACGAACGTACCGGTCCTGGTGATGGTCACCTTGGTCGATGCCCAACGGAATCCCCCGGACGCAGGATCGAAGCTCGATGGCAGCAAGTCGCCGGCGTTGAGACCCACATCCTGCGCGTAGCGCCCGTACGACGTGTGGCCCTGCCCGAACGCGACGGCCACGGTGTCCGCGTGAATGCCCATGAACACGTACGCCGGCAGCTCGAGCGCGCCCTGCGGCGACTCGACGCGCAGCACGTCGCCGGAGTCAATGCCTAACCGCTCGGCGGTCTGCTGATTGACCTCGACCCAGGACTGCCAGAACACCTTCGTCACGGGATCGGGGAATTCCTGGAGCCACGGCTTGTTCGCGCCGCTGCCGTCGCCGAGCGACGCCGAGGGATACACCACCAGGGAAAAGTCACCCGCTCCGGTGGACGGAGCACCGTTGGGCGGAGCGCTACGGGCAGGCATCGTGCGGTGCGGCAGCGTGCCCGTGCCCAGTCCTTTCTGCAACGCGGGCGTGAACGCCGCCGTGCCTCCGGGATACCGCTCGATCAGCCAGCGCATGTAGTTAGGCGCGGCGAACTGCGCGGCCGCCTTGGCGTTTCCTTTGCCCACCTGCAGCAGGACGTCCGCCGTCTGCCGCGTGTCGTACACCGGATCCATGCCCGGTTGCTGCAGCGAGATCACTTGAGGCACCGGCTGCGCGTCCCCCCACGATTCGATCGCATGATGATCGGGAAGCACGAGATCGCACAGCTCCGTCGTCTCGTCCGGGTAGCTCGAGAAGCTGACCTTGAAGGGCACCTTGGCGAGCGCTTCCGCGACCTTGGCGGACTTCGGGCTCGTGAACACCGGATTCACGCCGCGCACCATGAGCAGCGGAACCTGCCCGGCGCGCATCCGCTCCACAGCCGCCGCGACGTCGCCGTCCGGGGAAATTCCTTCGAGGCTCGTGACTGGCCGCGACGGCAGCACCGTGATGCCCACGTTGCCTAACGACTTGTTCCACTCGTTGATCGCGAGCGCAAGCGCGGTGCCCGCCCCCGACATGCCGCTCGCGATCAGCAAACTCGGCTTGGCGGTTGCGATTTCCTGCTTGAGACGCTGCAGCGTTGCCGCGGGCACGCCGCTCTGCTGCGCCGCGTCGCCGATCGAGCCATTGCCGCGGAGCGCGTTCACGATGGTGAGCTCGCTCCCCGGGCGGCAGCCGATCCATTGATCGGCGTTACACCCCGTGAGCGAGCGGCGCGGCCCCACGTACACGAACCGCGGCGCGCCGGCGAGCTTGGCGCGTGCGTCTGCGAAGTCGAGTTGCTGCGGGACACTCGCGCCCCACGTCTCGAGAAAATCGGCGCCGAACGAAACGATCAGCTGCGCCGCGCCGAAGGCAAGCGACGGCCACGACACGCCGTACGCCTGCCGATTTGCCTCGAGCACCGCATCATCGGCGAGCGCATCGTGGCTCAGATGCGCCGGCATGCCAAACGCGGCCAGCCACGCGTCGAGCAGCACCGGGAAACTGCCGGACTCGTGCCGATTGATGAAGACCGCGCCCGCGGCGCCGCCATTCGTCTGCGCCTCGGCAAGTCTACCGGAGAGCAGCGTGAGCGCGTCCGCCCACGTGGTGGGAACCAGGGCATTGCCGCGGCGCACCATGGGACCGCGATACCGATCCGGATTGTAGAGTCCCTGCACCGCCGCCTGGCCGCGCGCGCACATGGCGCCGCGGTTGAGCGGGTGGTCCGGATTCCCTTCGACTTTGAACGTGCGCCCGTCCCGCGTCTCCATCAGCACGCCGCACGACGCCGAGCATTCGCGGCACGTGGATGCGTAGTAATTCGAGACCATGGGCACGGTCTCGTCCGGATTGTTCAGGTACGGTATGAGCTTGTCGACGCGGTCGGTGCTGCATCCGATGGCCGCTGTCGCCGCGCTGGTCGCGCCCAAGATCTTGAGAAACTCGCGCCGGGCGACGCCGGTCGGCGTAGACGTCTCACTCATCAGGCAGTCTCAGTAGTGACAAACGCTGCAGTCGAAGCGGGCCTTCCACTGCGGCTTCACGTTGCCCACGTGACAGTTGATGCACCACCCCATATTGAGCGGCGCGTACTGGTAGACCCGCGTCATGTTCTGCACCTGTCCGTGGCAGGTCTGGCACGAAACACCCGCGTTCACGTGCGGCATGTGCGCGAAGTTCACGTAGTCAGGCACGTAGTGCACGCGCACCCAGGGAATCGCTTGCTTCTTGGCCCAGTATTGTTGGAGCTTCGCGATCTCCGCGCTCTTGCGCGCAGGTCTGCCGTTCTCTGCCGGACGATTGGGGCCGACAACCGTGTGGCATCCCATGCAGGTGCTCATGGCGGGGAAGCCGGGGTCCGGCGATTTATTCGCGGAGAAATGACAGTACAGGCAGTTCATGCCCAACGTCTGCACGTGTGTCGGGTGCGGAAACGCGATGGGCTGAACGGGGGCCCGCCCCTGAGGCGACGACCCGGCCGAATATCCCCAGGCACCTCGATCGGTGATGACGGTGTCGGGCTGTGTAGTAGCACCTGTGTAGGCGGACAACAGTACGGCGATCGCACCCAGGGCGACGAGCCCTGGGATGATCGCCCACTTCCTCCTCGTTGTCATCGCGACCTGAAAAAGTGGAGGGCGGATAGTCGCATGTTTTGTGAAGATTTTCACAAATCATGCAGAACGCGCGGGAATTTGCTTGCAGTCTCAATGTCGCGCAAGTGGGGACGACTCATCGAATTGAGCGGCGCCGACATTTGTATGGTAATCCATGCGTTTCATGCTACGTGCGCGCAACATCTCCACCCGCGAGCGACGACACATCGCCGATGGGAGTCGACCGCAGCTCGTCGGGGAGCAGCTCGAGATTCGCACGCGGCGTCTGCGCCAATCGCAGCGGCCAGCCGCTGCCGTACACGAAATGTCGCGCGCCGATCGTGCGGAGCAGATGCGCGAAATCATCTTCCGGCGGACCCCAGAGCCACGAGATGTCCCACCATACACGCGCGCGCTCCTCGGGCGTGAGCCCCCAGTGCACTTCTTCGATCAGCGCACGACCGGCCGCGGTGACGACGAGACGAGCGCGCGTGCCGGCCCGGACGAGCGCGCGCACCGTGGCCCCCGACAGGTCGGCGGCGCCGTCCATCCAGTGCCGCTGGCGAGTGTCCTCGAACCGTGTGGTGAGAACGAGCGGGAGCCCCGCCTCTCCGCACGCATTGGCGAGCTCGGCGAGCGCGGCGTGGTTAGGCGCGAGTCCCCACTGCGCGGGGTACGCCCGGATCGCCACTGCGCCGCGGCCCACGACCGAGCGCAGCGTGTGTTCCCACCGTGGCCAGTCGGGGCGCACGCTCGGAACCGCGAACAGCCGATCGCGCCACGGGGCGAGCGACGCGAACAGCACTGCGTTGCCTTCGCCCGGATCGCGATAGAATGCCGACGGGAGATGGCCAACCCACGCGCGGTGAATCTCCTCGCGATCCAGCACGTGAACCAGCGCCTCGGGATCGGGATGCGGCACGTGGCGAAACGGGTACCCGCCAATGAAGGTGTTCGCGTCGGTGGTCACGGCGTGCCCACGGCCGTGCCGGTATCCGCTGGAACCCCGGCGGTTGGTACGTTGGGCAGCGCGCCCGCGGGAAAGATGCGCGCTGCCGTGCGCCAACGGATGTCGGCAATCGCGTCGGCGCCCGGATCGATCACGTCGAGCGCACGCAGCTTCGCCAGTCCGGTTTCCATCGTGATGTCGCTTCCCCACACCAGTCGGTGCGTTCCCACCGCCGCCAGGGCGTCGTCGAGCATTCCGCGATCCACGCCGCTGCCCGACAGATCGAGATACACGTTGTCGATGTCCTCGACGGCGGCGAATGTGTGGCGGTAGTCTCCGCCCCCGCCGATATGTGCCAGGATGAACGACACGCGCGGATGGCGCCGCGCGAGTCGCCCAAGATCCACGCCGTCGGAGATGTCCTGACCGGGCCAGTCGCGGGTGCGATGCTGCCAAATGTGGTGGAGCACAGGGAAGTGATGCCGCTCCGCGGCCGCGGCGATGGGATCGAGCAGCGGACTATCGGCCCGCCGGCTCGCGGCGAGTTTGATGCCCACTGCGCCCCGTTCCGCGCAGCGCGCGATCTCGTCCAACGCGTGCGTCGTGTCGTTAGGATTCACGGTCACGTAGCTGCGTACGCGGGCCGGCTCGCGTGCCTGGAGCGCCAGCATCTCGTCGTTGCCTAACGACACGTCGCGCGGCGACGGAAAGTAGGTGGGCGACGTGTGGCCCCACGTGCCGAGAATCGAGGCGATGTGCACGATGACGCCGATGCGGTCGCCGGCGCGGAATCGCGCCCGGTTCGGCGCTTCCCAGTCACGGCGCCCGCATCGCGCATGCAGGAAGTGCGCGTGCACGTCCACCAGCGGTGATCCCTCCCCCCCCCGGCCGGCCAGTGGTCCACGGGTGGGCGTTTCAGTCATCGCGCGCTTCGTCCCGCAGTGCGAGAAACGCCTCGCGCGCCGCGCGCTCGATCCCCGCCAGCGCATCCGCATCGTGCGACAGCGCGGCGAAGTTGTACGCACCGCGCTTGAACAACACGCCCCGCGCCAGCGCCAGCGCGACGAACCTGGACCGCCGCTCCTCGTCGCCGAAATCGATCAGCCACATTGGGGGAATGCCGCGCAACTGCACTCCGCCCAAGCCTGACGCATCGAGGGCGCGCTGCACCGCGTGCCGCATCGTCTCGCCAGTGGTCCACAGCGCCTGGCACACGTCGACGCGTGCATGCACGTCGAGCACCGCGCGCGCCGCGGCAAGCCCAACGGACTCGCCCGCCAATGTCGAGGAGATCCACGTGGTGCGTGCGGCCCGCATCACGCGCTCCACGCCCGTGACGGCGCTCAACGGGTACCCGTTGGCCAGCGCCTTGCCGAACACGGCGAGGTCGGGAACAACGGGCACGTATTGCTGAAAGCCACCCGTGCGAACACGAAACCCCGTCTTCATTTCGTCGAAGATGAGCACCGCGCCTAACGTATCGCACCAGCGGCGCGCGGCGGCGAGCCACTCGGTGGATGCCGCGCACTCGACCACCGGCTCGATCACGATGGCCGCCAATCGGTCTCCTGCCGCGCGGGCCGCGTCGGCGAGCGCGCCGGCATCATCGAACGGGATGGCGCGAAAGTCCGCGCGCGCGCCGGCCGGCACTCCCGGCGCCTCGCTCCACCAATCCAGCCAGCCGAAATACCCGGCGCCCAGTACCAGCGAGCGGCCGGTGGACGCGCGTGCGATGCGCACCGCCGCAGCCACCCCTTCCGCCCCGCTCTTCAGAAAGCGCACCTGCTCGGCGCACGGAATGATCTCACACAGCCGCTCCGCGACTTCCACTTCGAGCACGTGCGAAAGGCCGGCCACGTTTCCGCGGGCAGCGGCGTGCACTACTGCCTCCGTCACAGCGTCGTCCGCGTAGCCCAGCGCCACGGAGCCCAACCCCATCGTGCAGTCGATGATCTGTCTGCCGTCGGCCGTGACCACGCGACACCCGGACGCACTGACGTAGTGCGTCGGTCCGCCCGCCCAGTCCGGGCCCACGAGCGCGTCGGGACGCTTGCTCCCGGTCGACGCGCCGCCGGGAATCACCGCGGCCGCGCGAGCACGCCACTCGGGTTCGACGGTCGGCGACGAGGGAGACGAGGGAGACGAGGGAGACGAGGGAGACGACACGGACATGGTTACAGAATCAGTCGGTGTCCGCCCCGGGCGTCAAGGGTTTGATGTCCCCCGTTCGAGCGCGCGCCGCGCTTCGATCACCATCCCGCGCAGCAACTCGATCTCGCGCGCGTCGGGCGCCGCGCGATACGACAACGAGCGCACGGTGCGCATGATGAGCTCGGCGTTGCGCGAGCGAAAGAACTCGAGACTCGCCAGCGCCCGCTCCACATCCGTGAACAGTCGCTCATACTGCTTGGCCAGCGCGGGAGGCGCGTCCTTGCGCGGCGGCGCAAGGACGCGCGTCACATCCGGCGCGGCAACGTGCAACTCGTACAAGGCGATCGTGACGGCGTGCGCGAGGTTGAGTGACGCGTGCTCCGTGGTCGGAATGGTCACCACCACGTTCGCGCGATCCAGCGCGTCGTTGGGCAGCCCCTTGTCCTCGCGCCCGAACAGCAGCGCCACCGGCGATTCCGCTCCGATCGACAGCACCTCAGGTGCCAACTCGCGGGGCGTCACCACACGCCATTTGGCGCTCCTCCGGCGCGCCGTGAACCCGGCGACCAGCGCGCAATCGGCAATCGCTTCGTCGAGCCGTTCGCAATGGATGATGCGGGCCACGAGCTCGCGCGTGCCGTGCGCCACGCGTTGCACACGCGACGCGTCGTACGCCGCGGGACGCACGAGCCGCAACGCATCGACACCCATGTTTTTCATCGCCCGCACGGTGGCCGCAATGTTCACCGGATCCTGCGGCTCGTAAAGCACCACGCGTACGCGCGACAGCGGGTCGTCAACCACGCGGAAGAACCATCCGTCGATAGTGCGCCGGCGATTCCCGATCGCCGCGGAGATACACGCGCTCCCCCGCCCCGCCGGACAGCACCAGCTGTCCCCGCCGCCGGGTGCGTTCGGCGGACATGTCGTTCACCACCACCTGAACGCCTAACGCATGGGAGGGCCTGCCGCCCTCGCGCAGCGCGGCGAGCCGTACCCGGAATCGCATTGCGTAGCCCGTGGCGGTGGTGTGCCAGGTCGCCTCGACCGGCACGCCGCGTCGCGAACCGCCCACGCGGTGCGCCCGCACCTGTTCGCCGCCAGGCACCGGAACGGCGAGCCGCCCCATCGGTTCGCTCCATCCCTCGGGATGCAGATATAACTGGACACCATCGCTGTGAATGTCCGGATCGTCGTTATCGAGTTCGGGGTCGGGCGCGGCGGGCGCACGAAAGACGACGGGCGACTTGCGCACGTCGACGTCCACCACGAGATCGGCATCGTCCGCGCGCAGCGACACGGTCGCTCGGGGACAGCCCGCCTCCTCCCACGAGGCTTCGGACGTCCGATAGGCGTCGCGACCGAGCGCGACGGTGAGCGGCGGCTCGGGCGCCTGTGGAATGCGATCCGGTTCGCCCGCGACGTCGGGCAGCGTTAGGCGCGGAGTATCCGGCTCGCCCTCGTGCCGCCGCCGTCCGTCGAGATCCACGCTGCTGCGCGCTCCGTGCGTCTGCAAGTCCACGTGCCAGGTGCCGTCGACGGCTCGATGCGTATGGGTTGCGCCGTCGGTGAACTCGATCGCGGTCGCCTCGCCGGCCGCGACCACGCGCGCGATCGGCGCCGCCCAGCTCCACACGATCGTCATGCGCCCGCCGGTACCACGTGCGCGCAGGAGATGAAAGCGATGCTCCCCACTGCCGGGGGCGCCCGGGCCCACTATGCGCCACAGTTCCACGTCGGTCGACGCGCTGATCCAGGCGACGGCGCGCTCGCCCCGATGCATCACGACCTGCGTAGCCGCCGGAACGACCGTCACCGCGGTGTCGTGCACGAAGACGAAGCCGTCGTCCAGCGCCTCACCGCCCTCCAGCACCGCGGACGCGAATATCAGGCCCGCCTCTAATTCCCCGTCAATGTGCAACGGTAGCGCGAACGACGCTGCATCGTCACTCGCCCACTCGACCCGGTCCAGGGCGTAGTTGGGCATCGCCACCACTGAGCGTGAGACCCGCACGCCCGGCGCGATACCACCGGTAGGCACGTGGGCATCCACCCACCCCACCCCGTCACGTTCATCGTAGGCGCGCAGCATGCCGTCGGTTAGGCACTGGGAGCGCCCGTTCACCAGCGGCGCGTTGTGCGCCAACGTGCTCCGATACCAGTGCAGCGACGCGTCCACGTACGAACCCGTGCCCGGGTCGTCGAGCCATCGCTCGTCGCCGACGCTGAGCAGCACGTTGAGGCGGTCTGGATGCCCGTGCCCGCCACCCGAGTGCCCATAGTCGAGGGCCAGATACGCGCGTCCCGCATTGCGACGAAGCACCCCCAGGCCCTGACCCGAGAGCAGCACGGACTTCAGCGGAAACGGAGCCAGCACGGGAAGTTCGGCTCGCGCGAACAACAGCGATCGCCACCCGAGATCGGTGCGATCCAGCGCTGTTGCCGGCTCGTTGCGCTCCGCCTCCGCAGTCGACCGCCACCGCCCGGTGTCACCGCGCGGCGAATCGCCGCTCTCGTATAGCGTCCATAACGCGCCGGCGAGGCGCGGGTCCTCTCGCCGCGCCAGACCAAGTTCACACGATTCCGCAAACCGCCACTGGCGCAGCGACACGCCATACTGCGAATCGCGCCGCGCGGGAAAGGTGAAATCGGGCAACGCGGTGAGCAGCGGCGTCGCGAACGCCTCGTCGAATCGCTCGCGGAGCGGCGCGGGGACCGGCACGCCCATTCGCTCCATCATCGTCACGCCGTACCAGAGTCCGCGATGCGCGAAGAAGTGATAGTTCTCTCCCTCGTACCAGGTCCCATCGGCCAGCAAACCGGAGGAGAGGAGCGCGATAACTCCCGACGGACTCGCGATTGCCCGCTGCACGACGCGTGACTCGTCGAGCAACGCGCCCGCCGCAATCAACGCGGCATTGTTCCACGCCTGTCTGTTGGACCCGCCCTCGTCGTACGATGCGATAAGCGCCATACTCGGTTCGAGCACCCGGTCGCGCACTCGTGCCCCCGTGTCGCCCGCCAGTCCGGCCGTATCAAGCACATCCATGGCCACGCACAGTTGCAGCAGCCAGATCGACTCCAGGTACGTCGAGAAGAACGGACGCGACGGACCCAGAACGTTGTCGCGGTTGGGATACTCGAGGTAGTGGTCCGCGTACCCATCGAGCATTCGCCTAACGAAGCCCGCCGCCGCGGGGGCGACGCCCAACGCGGCGAGCGTGGCGCCATGCACGACGCGCTCGCTCAGCCACAGTTGATACCACATCACCCACCAGCGATCGTGCCGGTCGCCGCGCCACATCTCACCATCGATCGGGCACCGGTGTTGGCGAGGCTCAAACGGGTCGAAGGCCAACGCCACGCCGTGTCGCGGGCAGCGGCCGCCGTCGCGCGACAACAGCGCCTTCTGCGCCGGAATGACGAGGTCGTGGGCGAGCGCGGCGTTGAGATCGGCCGTCAACGACGCGGCCAACGCGCTCAACGCACCGCCAGGCGCGCGCACAACGGTGGCGCGCGCCGCCAATTCGTCACCCGAGAGCAGCAGCCTCATCGCCGGCCGGCCGCCGTCGTGGAATCTCCAATGGTCCAGTCGTGCACAGGGACGAGCTCGCCGCGCAGATCCCTCTGCACGCCGCGCAGCCGGCGCGACACCCCCTGCACGCCGCGCGCATCGTACACCCAGACCGCCGGCGCCTGTGCCGCCAGATCGCGCTGCACCGCCGCCCACGCATCGCGCGCTCGATCTCCGCCGGGCGCGGTCCGCGCGGCCGCCAGCAAACTGTCGAGGTGCGGCGTGTGATAACCTCCGTAGTCCAGCGCTCCCCCAGCCTGATGCGAATCGTACATCGCCGAGAGATACGCTAACGAGAGGTCGCCGGGAATGCCCGTGAACAGGGCATCGAAGCGCGCCGGGCGCGCCCGCGCCTGGGCGAGGAACGACGCCAGGTCGCGCTGCTGGATCGACACGCGCACACCGATCGCCCCGAGATCCGCCTGCAGCAATTGCTCCACGGCATTGTCCCCGCTCCCCACCGTGAGCAGTCCCATGCCTAACGGGACGCCATTCTTCGCGCGCCGCCCGGCCGGCCCGCGTCGCCACCCGGCGCCGTCGAGCAACGCATCGGCGCGAACCGTATCCTGCGCCGCGCTGTCGAACGCGGGCAGAGCATATGGATGTGTCGCCGGGATCGGACCCCATGCCGGCGTGCCAAATCCATCGAGCGCCGCCGTAACAATGCGTCGCCGGTCGATGGCCAAGCCGACCGCGCGACGCACCCGCGCGTCGTCGAACGGCGCGCGCGCCACGTTGAACACCATGCCGTACGACATCAGCACCGGATAACTGATCACGCGCAAGGACGGGTCGCGTGCCGCGAGCGCGCTCATGGACGGCGCAATGCCGGCAACGTCCAACTCCCCACTCACCAACCCCGCGAACTTGGTGGACGCTTCATCGACGACGGCGATCACGAACCGCCGAACGTGCGGCGGTCCGCCGAGGGCCGCGGGGAAGTCATCGTTGCGCGCGAACACCCACCGCTCACCCGGACGCCGCTCGACGAACCGGAACGGCCCGTTCCCCACCGGATCCGTGTCGAACGGTGCCCGCCGCATGTCCGCGCGGTCGACGCCCTCCAGGAGATGCGCGGGAACGATGGGCAATTCACACAACACCAGCGGGAACGCGGGCTGGGAGGTGTAAAAATCGATCTCGACCGCCGTGTCGTTAGGCGTCTGGATGGACGTGATGCCGGCGAGGTCGGCATAGCGCGGATATCCGGTGCGCGGATCGCGGGCGGCGTCGAGCGTGAACGCCACATCGTGCGATGTGGTCGGCCGGCCGTCCTGCCAGGCAAGGCCGCGCAGCAGCGCGAACGTGAGCCGCCGCCGGTCGGGAGACCACTGCCACGCCCGCGCAAAGTACGGCTCGGGCCGCAACGCCTCATCGTAGCGCGCCAGCGTAACAAACAGCATGTAGCGCTGCACCTGCTGCGCCAGCGGATGAATCGTGACCAGCGGATTGCCCGATTCGAGATCGGCGCCCGAAGCATAGACCACGGTGCCGGACGACGCCGATGCCGCGGCGCAACCGGCCAGCACGCCGGCCAGCACGCCGGCCAACAGCATCAAGACGAGCGTGCGGCTGGTTGACGCGCTCGCGCCAAAGCGCATCATCACTCGATGCGACTCCTCGTTCGCCGCCTGTTGGACTCCGCGGTGCTGCTCTGGCTCGTCCTCACGTTCACGTTCCTGCTCCTTCGTGCGGCGCCGGGCGATCCGGCCGCGCTGCTCATTCCGCCGTCCGCCACGGCGGCCGACGCGGCACGCGCCCGCGCCGAGCTCGGTCTCGATCGCCCACTGGTGGTGCAATATGCGCGATGGGCGCGCGACATCCTCAAGGGTGATCTGGGACAGTCTTTCGTCCAACGTCGCCCGGTGGCACAGCTGCTTGCCGGCGCCCTTCCCGTTTCGCTCGGACTCGGTCTGTCGTCACTCGCCCTCACGTTCCTCATCGGCATGGCCGTGGGTGCCGTACAGGCCGCTCGCCGCGACACGGCCACGGACACCGTGCTCACCGTGCTCACCACGTCGGTCTATGCCGCACCAAGTTACTGGCTGGCGCTGGCACTCGTGGCATGCTTCACCTACGGCGCGGCGCGATGGCGCTTCCCGGCCGTGCTGCGCCTGCCGGCGTTTGGCATTCACGATCCCGCGGGCACCTCGTCGGGCTTTGGCGCCGCCGTGGACGTGTTGCGTCACGCCATCCTTCCCGTCGCGACGTTGACGGCGATCGGCGCCGCGGGAATTGCGCGCTACACGCGCACCATTGCCGTCAACCTGTTGCGCGCCGATTTCGTACGAACCGCGCGCGCCAAAGGAGTGCCCGGAGTGACGATCTACACGCGACACGTGCTGTCCAACGCGCTGCCGCCGCTCGTGGTCCTGTTCGCACTCGCACTGCCGGGTGTGTTGGCGGGCTCGGTATTCGTCGAGGTCGTGTTCGCATGGCCCGGCATGGGCCGGCTCATGGTGACCGCGATCTTCGCACGTGACTATCCCGTGGTGATGGGTGCAGCCGCGCTGTACGCGGCCCTGGTGATCCTCGCCAATCTCGCCGGGGATCTGGCGCTGCCGATCCTGGACCCCCGGCGGCGCGCATGAATATCTCGCTTCGAGTATCCTCGACCTGGCGCGCGCGCACCGCCCTGATCGTACTCTTGGCGCTCATCCTCGGCGCTCTGCTCGTGCCGGCACTCGCCCCCACCGATCCGAGGGCGATCGGCGATGCGCTGGCCCTGCGATTCAATCCCCCGCTGACGTTCGACGTCGAGCGACACTTTCACCTGCTCGGCACGGACGGGTTCGGTCGGGATCTTTTCACGCGCATGATGCTCGCCGCCCGCGTATCGCTCCTCGTCGGCCTTGCGGGCGCCTTGCTTGCCGGAGTGGTGGGCATTGGCGTCGGCGCCTCCGCCGCGTGGCTCGGCGGGTGGATCGATCGCGTCGCGATGGCCGTGAGCGACGCATTGCTCGCCATCCCCCGATTGGTGTTGCTCCTCGTCTGCGCGTCGCTGTGGCCGCCCGGCGTCGTGATGGTAGTCGTCGTCCTGATGGCCACCGGGTGGATGGGCGTCGCGCGCCTGGTGCGCGCCGAGGTACTGGGCGTGCGCGCGCACGCGTACGTCGAATCCGCCCGAGCGTTAGGCGCGCGCCCCCAACGCGTGCTCTGGCGTCACCTGCTGCCGAACGCCCTGGGTCCGGCGATCGTCGCGATTACCCTTGGCGTGGGCAGCGCGATTCTGTTGGAGAGCGGCCTGTCGTTCCTCGGGCTCGGCATTCAGCCCCCGCAGCCCAGCTGGGGCAACATGATCGCCGACGGCCGCGACGCCATCGTCGTCGCCCCATGGGTGGCGCTGGCCCCGGGCCTCGCGCTCATCGCAACGGTGGTGGCGTGTAGTTTCCTGGGGGATGAGTTGGGAAGAACAGGGAACAGGTAGGAGGTACCTGTTGCCGTACGCAGCGCCTTACCTCGCGCCCTTCACCATCATCGTCACAATCTCTCCCCCACGCGCCACGAACGCGACCCCATCACCTGCCACTTCTGTCCGCTCGCCTACCGTCTCGTCCAATCTCGCGCGATGCGCTTCCCGCACCGCAAAACCGCATCGCCACACGCCGGCCACGTCGCGGTCGGTCACGTTTACGCAGCGCAACACCGTCCAATCGTCGTGCTCGCTCTCCTTACAGGCGCTGAAAACGAGGCCTTGGCCTTCCAGCTCGATGCCGAACGTGGGAAGCGAAACACCCAGGGCGCTTCGCACGGTGTGTCCAACGAGGGGCAGCAACACATCATCCGCCGTGCGCTCGATGAAATCGATGGTGGCGGCGTCGCGCACGCCGTGCGGCAGGATGGCAAACGACCCTTCGAACGTGCCCGGCGTCTGCGCCTCGGGAGTCGGCGCCGGCCATCCGGCGTGGCCGGGACGCTCGGGCAGCGTGTTCCGCGAGAGTTCCCCCACGGCGCGCACCAGGGTGATCGCGATGTCGCCTGGGCCACCTTCCGCGCTCTCGTATTCAGCGAGTCCGTCGGAATAGACCGTGAACCCGTGTGTGTCGGTCGCCAGCGTGACGTATCGGGCGAGCGGTGCGGTGGGCGGTGCGAATTCGGCGGCACTCGGCGGCGCCACGATCGCCGCTCGCCTAACTGGGCCGAACGCGGCATCCGCGTAGATGCGCGCGCCTGACAGTCCGGTGCGGATCACAAGTCGCAGGCGATGATCGCGACAGATGTTCTCGCCGCACACCGCGATGCGCAGGAAAGGGCTCGCCGCGTCGAGCGTCAGCGTGACCCTCATCTCGAGCGCGCGCGTCGCCGACGAACGGCCATCGCCGTCCAACGCCAACGGGACGTCCAGACGCATCGTGCCGTCGATCGTGGCGCGCAAGGGGCCGGTGTGCACCACGCGCGCCTCACCCAGCGTGGAGGAGAGCAACACGGGTGGGCGCGGGGAGTGTGTGTACAGATCACCACCGTCCCCCACATCTTCAAGCGCCAGCAGCGATGGGCATTCGACGCCGGTCGCCAAACACACCACGTGCACCGTCCCTTGCGCGTCCACACGCACGCGCAACCATTCGTTCTCCAATTCCGCTCCACTCCCGCGCACGCGAGCGGCGGGCACCTCACCGTTGTCCCCGTCGCCGATCGGCAAGCTCAAGGTGCCGTACCCGCCAGCCGCGGGCACCCACGCCACCGCGTGCACGGCCTCGACCCATGCGTCCTCCGGATAATGCAGCGGCGACTCCACGCGATCGTGTCGGAGCACTCGGTCGAGTACTTGGACGTGGGCGCGTCCGTGATCGAGCGCGAACGCGGGCGGCAGCGCATGCACCGTCGCCTCGCCGCCGCTTCCCGGGCCAACGCGAACCGGCGCGATGGGCCGAAGCACCTCGACTTCCGCCACCCCGCCGCGCGGCCGCGCCGCGCGATTGCGGGCCACCACCACCGGCTGCCATTCGTCGCGCTGCGTCCGCGCGCGTGCCGAATTATGACCGATAATCTCGCCTAACGCGTCGTCGCGCAGTCCCGCGGCCTGGCTGTCCGCGTCCTCGAGTCGCGCATCCATCGCGCGCGCGACCTGGTCGATCGAGCACCCGCACAGGGTGTCGTGTGGTTGGCACAGCAGCAGCGTCTTCCATGCGGCCTGCACGAGCGCCCGGCGGCTGCGCGTCCCGACCCGGGCCGCGAGGGCGGTCCACGGCTCAGCGTCTCGCACCAGCGCGCGTTCCACCATCGCGTGCCGCCTCTTCTGGCGTGCGCGCGTGGCGACCGTGCCTTGCAGCGGCCAGGTGTACCCGGCGGACGCGCGCAGTTCACCCTGAACCACGGGCAGCGACACGCGCGCGGCGCGCGCCGCGAGGTCGGCCGCGAACGCTCTCAAGGATCCGGCGCGAACCACGGCGGGCGCCGCGATGCGCTGCAGCGCGGCGAGGGCGGGCTCGAGGTCCCGCTGCCGTGCATGATGATCCGCTCCGTTAGGCAGCAACGTCAAGCCGAGTATAGCGCGGGGGGCCAGCACCGCCAGAAGGCTCGCCCAACGCGCCGCCGCGGCGCGATCGTCCGTGGGGAGCGACGCGCCCAGCCCGTAGCCATCGGGCGCCAGATGGTAGAGCAGCACCCTCGACCCGTCCGCCGCGGTCCATTGCACCGTGTCGCCGGGCGGCCATGCCGGCCCGCCGTAGCCCCGCCAGAGCACGATCACCGCCATGCCGAAACCGGCTGCCAGGGCCGGCAGCGCCGCCGGATGTCCGAACGCGTCCGGCGAATACATGACCGGCGGCACCGATGCCCCCAACGCGGCGAGCACGCGCCGTCCCGCCAGGAGATTGCGCACCAGGGATTCGCCACCGGGAATCAACTCGTCGCCCAACACGTACCATGGCCCGGCGTCCAACGCTCCATGCGCTAGCCGCGTTTCCAGCAGCGGTCGTCGCTCCGGCCGCACCGCGAGGTAGTCGTCGAGCATCACCGCCTGCCCATCCAGGAGAAAGCTGTTCCCCTCCCGCGGCGGGTCGTCGAGCAGCTCGTCCATCACCGCCACGAGTTGTTGACGGAACCGGCCCGAGGGCTGATACCACTCGCGGTCCCAGTGGGTGTGCGACACGACGTGAACGACGAGCTGAGGTGAAGACTCTATCTCAAGCATGATGACAGGTTCTCGATGCCCGCAACGCGGTTGCGGAACGATTCTCGCCGATTCCGCGCGCTCACTGCCGAATACCAGAAGACGCGGAGGGCCGCAGCCGGTTGACCGGAGGCGCAGACGGGTGGAACTTGCTGGGTCAGCACGCAGTGTACCGATACCGTGGAGTTTCATGGACGCCCTCCTTCAACTCTGGCACAATCTCTCCAATCTCGAGGGACTGATCCGATGGGGCGGGTACGTGGTGCTCACGGCGATCATCTTCGCCGAGACGGGGCTCCTCGTGGGATTCTTTCTGCCGGGGGACTCGCTGCTCGTCACCGCCGGGTTGCTCGCGTCACAGGGATTCCTGAACGTGTACGTCATGGGCGCGATTCTGTCCATCGCGGCCGTGGTCGGCGATAGCGTAGGGTACGCCATCGGGCGGGCGACGGGCCCGCGGATTTTCACGCGCGAGAACTCGTTCTTCTTCAATAAGAAACATCTTCAGCGCGCTCACGCGTTCTACGACAAGCACGGGGGCAAAACGATCGTCATTGCCCGATTCATGCCGATCATTCGGACCTTTGGCCCTGTAGTCGCCGGCGTCGGCCAGATGCGCTATCGCGACTTCATTGCGTTCAACGTGGCCGGCGGACTCGCGTGGGTGTGGAGCATGCTGTTTCTGGGGCATTCGCTTGGCCGCAGCGTGCCGGGTATTCGCAAACACATCGACCTGGTCATTCTCGCAGTCGTATTTCTTTCGTTCTTGCCGGGCGTCATCGGCTGGCTGCGGCAGCGCAGCGCCGCGGGCGTTGCGCCCGACAGCACCGCGCCGTGAGGCGCCTGGCTCTCCCGGAGGCATGACATGGCATTCGCACTTCCCCCCCTGCCCTACGACTACGCCGCGCTGGAGCCGCACATCGACGCGCGCACGATGGAGATCCACCACACCAAACATCATCAGGGCTACGTCAACAACCTGAACGCCGCGCTGGAGAAAGCGCCCGCGTTCCAGAGCAAGAGCCTGGACGAAATCGTGGGCAACCTGTCCGCCATCCCCGAAAACGTCCGCACCGCGGTGCGCAACAACGCCGGCGGCCATTGGAATCACTCGATGTTCTGGGTCATCATGAGCCCCAAGGGTGGCGGCGATCCCGGTGGCGATGTAGCCAAGGCGATCTCGGCGTCGTTCGGCGCCCTGGCCACGTTCAAGGAACAGTTCAATGCGGCGGCCTCGGGACGTTTTGGTTCCGGTTGGGCATGGCTCGTCGCCACTGGCGACAAACTCTCCATCGAGAGCACGCCGAACCAGGATAATCCCGCGATGGACGGCCGGCACGCCATCCTCGGCGTCGACGTGTGGGAGCACGCGTACTACCTCAAGTATCAGAATCGCCGCGCCGACTACCTGGCCGCGTGGTGGAATCTCGTGAATTGGCACGAAGTCGCCAAGCGCTTCGACGCGCGGCCCAAGCGGTAGTGCTCCTGCCGTGGGAATCGGGATTCGGCGCGCGCGTCTACGCGCAATGCGGGGCTCCGATTCCCTAGTCCGGAGGCCGGAGCCCGGCCACCAATTCGTCGATTCCACTCTGCGCGCCGGCGGCCGCCGGCCGGCGCGCAAGTTGACCGAGCAGCAGCGGTCCGATCAGCGTCGTCACCATCACCACCAGAGTCACTGCGCTGAAGAGACTCTCACTCAGCGCCGCAGTGGCGAGCCCCATCTGGGCAAAGATCAATCCCACCTCGCCGCGCGGAATCATGGCGAAACCGATGAGCTTCTTGTCGCCGCGAAACCACCAGGGCGCGTAGCCGGCGGCGAACTTTCCGATTACCGCGACCACAGTCAACGCGCATCCGAGGGCCGCGACGCGCACGGTGAATACGCTTCGCACGTCCACCGCCGCGCCCACGGCCGCGAAGAAGATGGGGACAAAGAACCGCCCGAGCTCCGCCACCCTGTGTTCGACCGCCTCGCGCTGCGGCGCCTGATGCAACACCAGTCCGGCGGCGAACGCTCCCAGAATAGGTGCCGAACGCGCCAACCCGGCGAGCCACGCCAATAGTAAGGCGAACGCAAGCGCGATGAGTGCCGTCGCTTCGGCCGACGAGAATCGATCCGTCACGCGCACCAGCGCCGGGCCGATGCGTCCTCCCACCAGCAGCGCCACCACCAGAAACCCAATGGCCGCGCCGGCGCTCATGGCAACCCCGCCGACACTCACGCCGTCTCCCGCTGCCAGCGCGCCCACCACAGACAGGATGACCAATCCCATCACATCGTCGAGCACGGCGGCTCCGAGCATGACCTGTCCCTCTGGCCGATCCAGCTGCCCCAGGTCCGACAACACGCGCGCCGATATCCCGATCGACGTCGCCGTCAACGCCGCGCCACATACGATCGCCGCCAGCGGCGGCAAGCCGAGCAGGTGCGCCACCGCGTATCCGAGCGCGAACGGCAGCGCGACACCGACCAGCGCCACCATCGTCGCCGCGCGCCCCACGCGCAACAGCGATCGCAGATCGGTATGCAGCCCGATCTCGAACAGCAGCACCAGTACGCCCAACTCCGACAGGGCGGCAATGATGGGATGGGCGGGATCCAGCACGCCTAACAATGAACGGCCAAGCACCACGCCGGCGAGCAGCTCGCCCAACACCGCCGGCTGCCCCGCGCGCTGCGCCAGCTCACCGAATACCCTGGTCGCCACGATGACGGCGACCAGCGCGATCAGCAGGGAGGACAGGTCGTGGGTCAGGCGCCTACTCCTGGCTCGCCTCGAGGTACGTGTAGCCCTCCAGCCCGGCCACGTACTCGGCGATGAACATGTTCGCTTCCTGCCGTGTCAGGTTCTTCGCCGCGCTCACTTTGCGCCGGAACGTCGCCAGCAAGTCGGGCGCGCGGAACTGCACGTAGGCCAATACTTCGGTCACCGTGTCACCGTGCACCAGATCCGATACCTCATACCCGCCGTTAGACAACCGGATGTGCGCCGCGTTCGTATCACCGAACAGATTGTGCAGGTCGCCGAGGATCTCCTGATACGCCCCGGTAAGAAAAATGCCGAGCACGTATCGCTCATCTTCGCGGAACGGGTGCAGTTCCAAGCGCGCCCGCCCGTGTTTCCCCCCGGCGAACCGGTCGATCTTGCCGTCGGAGTCGCAGGTGACGTCCTGGATCGTGCCGCGGCGCACCGGCTCTTCATCCAGCCGGTGGATCGGCATGATGGGAAAGAGCTGGTCGATCGCCCAACTGTCGGGAAGCGATTGAAAGATGCTGAAGTTGCAGAAGTATCGATCGACAAGCTGGGCCTCGAGGTCATCGATGATGTCGGCGTATTCCTCGCGGTCTCGCTGCGCGATGCGCGCCACGGCGTTCAGCGTTGCCGTGTAGAGCTGGTCCGCGAGTGCACGACCGCGCAGCGAGACCACCCCGGAATTGAACAAGGCCTGCGCCCGTTCCTTGGCGAATGTCGCGTCATGATAGACCTCGCGCACCGACCGGCTCGACACCGTCTCGTACGATTCCTTGAGCTCGTGCAGGATTCCATGGTCCGCGTCGCCTAACTCCGGCACCTGCACGTCCTGCTGCGACTCGACATCGATGACGTCGAGAAGGAGCAACGCGTGATGCGCCGTGAGCGCCCGCCCCGACTCCGAGATCACGTGCGGCATGGGCAGGTTGGCTTCCCGGCACGCCTCCGCCAGCGTGTAGATCACGTCGTTCGCATATTCCTGCACCGAGTAATTCACGCTCGCCGCCGCAGTCGACCCCGACCCGTCGTAGTCTACGCCTAACCCACCACCCACGTCCACGTGCGTGATGTCCACGCCCGCGGCGTGCAGTTCGGCATAAAAGCGCGCAACCTCCTGAAGCCCCGACTTGAGGTACCGAATGTCGGTGATCTGCGACCCCAGGTGGAAGTGACTGAGTTTGAGAACTTCCACCCGCCCCATCGCCTGCAGCCGGTCGATCACCTTCACCAGCTCGCTCGAGCTCAGGCCGAACTTCGACTTCTCGCCGCCGCTCTCCGCCCATCGCCCAAACCCTTCCGAGGCCAGCTTGATGCGCACCCCCGCGGTAGGCGTGACGCCGATATCGTCCGCCACCCGCAGCAGCGTGTCCAGCTCCGCCTCCTGCTCGATCACAATGAAGACCTGGTGCCCAAGCTTCTGGCCCATCAGGGCGAGGCGCATGAACTCCTCGTCCTTGTAGCCGTTGCACACAATCAGATGGTTCACGCTGTCCGATAGTGCGAGCACCGCCTGCAACTCCGGCTTGCTCCCGCACTCGAGACCCACGCTATGCGACGCGCCGAATTGCACGATTTCTTCGACCACGTGGCGCTGCTGGTTCACCTTGATCGGGTACACCAGCGTGTACTTGCCCTCGTAGTTGAACTCGCGAATCGCGTTCTGAAAACGACCGCTCAGCGTCTCGACCCGCGAGCGAAGGATATCCGAAAAGCGCATCAGCACCGGCAGCACGATTCCTTGCTCGTCCAGGTCCATCGCCAACTCGTAAAGATCGAGCTCGCGATCGGGACGGGACTTGTCGGGACGCACCACGACGTGGCCGCGTTCGTTGATGTCGAAGAATCCGATCCCCCACCCTTCCACGTTGTAGAGGGTGCGCGAATCCTCGATGCTCCACTGCGCGGTGGGTTCTGCGCTCGCCTGTTCTGCGACTCGAGTTGCCATGGTGGGCGAAGTCTAGGTGAAGTGGCGGCCTGAGAGTAGGTCCGATGATGTACTCACGGAAAGAGACGACGCACCTGCCACTCACCGTTCACCCGCTCGTAGAGCAGCCGCTCGTGCAGCCGGTACGGACGTCCTCGCCAGAACTCGATGCGTTGTGGTACCACACGGAAGCCGGACCAGTGGGGCGGACGCGGCACGTCCACGCCGGCGAATCGTTCCTCCACCTCGTGCACGCGCGCTTCCAGCTCCGCATCGCTCTCCAACGTGGCACTCTGCCGCGACGCCCATGCTCCGACGCGGCTCATGCGCTGGCGCGACGCAAAGTACGTGTCCGCCTCGGCGTCGGTGACGCGCTCCACGCTGCCCTCCACACGCACCTGGCGTTCGAGCGGCTGCCAATGAAAACACAGGGCAGCCCACGGATGCGCGAGGAGCTCACTCCCTTTCCGGCTCTCGTAGTTCGTGTAAAAGACAAATCCGCGCCCGTCAACGTCCTTCAGCAGCACCACCCGCGCGGACGGCCGACCCGCATCGTCCACCGTGGCGAGCGTCATCGCCGTCGGTTCGGGAAGACACGCGCGTTCCACGCGTGATGCCTCCTCCAACAGCGAGCGGAAGTGAGCGAGTGGATCGGTGGGCGGCGAGCGATCGGCGTCCGGCAGGAACGCGCCGCTCACTGTGTAAGGCCGTGCTGCTTGAGCGCCTTCTGCGCGTCCGCGTATCCCTGCGCCGCCGCCTTGCGATACCACGAGACTGCTTGTGCATCGTCGCGTGGCACGCCGCGGCCGTTGTCGTACATGAAGCCCACGTTGTACTCCGCCTGCGCGTTGCCTTGATCCGCCGCCGCGCGGAAATACTTCATTGCCTGTCCGTCGTCGCGCGAAATGCCCTTCCCCATCCCATAGAGCCAGCCGAGCCGGTTTTGCGCCCAAGCATTGCCCTGATCGGCCGCCTTCCGATACCAGGTCACCGCTTCGCTGGAGTTCACGTCCACGCCGGCTCCGTTCTCGTAGGCCATGCCAACTCTCACTTGCGCATCCACGTCGCCCAATAGTGCCGCCTTACGATACCATGCCGTCGCCTGACGCGCATCCTTCGCGACGCCGCGCCCTGCGTCGTACATGATCGCCAATTGGTATGCCGCTTCGCGGTTTCCCCCGTCGGCGGCCTTCTGAAACCACATCGCCGCCTGTGCGGGATCCTTGGCAACGGAATACCCCTGCTGGTACATGACGCCGAGGTTGCGCTCGGCCGTCGCATCACCTGCGTGCGCGTCGCGACCGCACGCGGCTACGGCCGCCGCCCAGTCCTTCGCATCGAACGCGTATGGGCCCGTCGGCGCCGGCGCCGCGACTGGTGCCAAGGAGGTCGCCGCCCCGGCCGGCGCGCGCGGCCCATTGCCTTTGGGCGGCGCCGCCTTGGCCGTTCGTGCTTGCGCCTTGGGCAGCTCCGCGCGCACAGCGACCAACGCCGGCGACCACGAGAGCGTCTCTCCGGCGGCAAGCGTGCGCGTCTCGCGGAACGGAGTGTAGCCTGGCGCATCGGCGCCCAGCGAGTAGGAGCCGGGCGGGAGCGCGACCTGCGGAGGGCGCCATGCGATACCGTCCACCGTGACGTGCGCGCCGCGCGGCAGGGGCGCCGCGAGATCGATGCGCGCCGTGGCCGGAACTGCGGCCGTTGAGCCGGCGCCGGCCTTCGCAACGACCGCGTTCGATCCCGTGGCGTCGGGTGCCGTTAGGCGCGCATGCACGAACACCGCCGCGGCGAGCAGCGCAACGACCGCCGTCGCGCCCAACACCACGACCCACGGCGGCACCGGCGCCGCCGGCCGCATCGGCAGCGTCTCATCCACCGGCAGCTGGTCGGCCGGGAGCAGCACCTCCTGCGGCGTATGCCGCTGCGCCGTGGGCTGGACGAGGAGCGGCGGGAGGGGGATCTCCGGCGGAGGGACGAGCGCCGAACGCGTCGCCATCGTGCCGCCGCCCAACGATGTCACCAGCGGCTCGATCACCTTCGTCACGCCTAACGAGTACGACTGCGGGCCGCGATCGCCGACCCTGTCTCCCTCCTGCCGGAGGCGGAGCGTCACCAGGCGCCCGGATGCTACGTCGCGCGCGAAATACACCGCGCCGCCACCGTTGGCGCGATCCATCTCGCCCAGGATTTCGTACGCGCCCCGCGCCGCGTCCTGCACTGCGCTCAGGAGTTCGGTTCGCGACTGGCCCCCGCCGGAGGCGAGGCCGGCCATATCGGCACCGCATTGCGGGCAGAACTTGCCCCACCCGACCAACGGCGCTCCACAACGCCCGCACGCACTCGCGCCCACGTTCGCGAGGCCCGCATCCAGCGTGCGCGCGACCTTGAGCGAGTACTCGTCGTTCGCCCCATCGAGGCGGAGCGCCACGAGCGACAACGCCTTAGTGTCTCGTGCCAGATAGATCACGCATCCATTCGCGACGCGTCCCAACTCCCCCAAAACATCATAGCTGCCCGCTGCGGCGTCCCGCACCGCGCGTAGCAACTCGTGATCACCATCACCGCTTCCGACCGGAGTCGCGGTCACGCGGCTAGGCCCGGTGTTTTCCACCATTTGGACAATCTCCGGCAATGCGCTGCGGTGCCATCTCTACTCTATCCGAGGAGCGCCTCATTGGAAAGATCGCCCCTCGCACCATGATGCGCGCGTGCCCGCAACATCGTTGTCGCGGGCACGGACGGCCGTCGAGCGAAGATGGGAGGCGTCGCGAACGGCGTTATGGCTGATCCTTGGGCTTGTCGAACGAGGGTGGCTTGACCGTCATCGTCCGGCCGAGTGAATCCACCCGCTGCTTCGCCCGGGCAGAGATGTTGTTGGTCACGGCGTTCACGTCGATCGTTGGCAAGCCCGCATGAGGCGCCGCCGTGCTGTCGGTTTCCGTAGGCGCTGCGTTCGCTGACCGCGCTTGCGTGTGGACGGGTGGCTTCGACTCGACTGGTTTGGCTTCCACTGCCTTCGAACTCGTTGGCTTAGGCGGCGTCTCATGCAGCTGTTCCGGTCGCGACGCGGCGGCATGCGATTCCGTTGACTGCGACGCGGCGGGAGGCATTTGAGCGGACTGTGAGATCGGCGGTGCAGAGGGCGGGTCGACCGGCCGCGATGAGACATTGTTCTCGGCAGCAGTCGGAGGCGCCGCCTTCGTTTTGAGTGCGACACTTCCGCTGGTGGCGGACACGGTGGCGTCGCGTGGAGTGGCCGGGTGATCCATGAACAGCGCCCAGCTTCCCGCGCCCGCTACCAGCACCACCACGGCCGCGGCCAATACTCTCACCCAGCCGCGACGTGGTGCGGCCGCATACTCGAACTCGTCGACTGTTTCTTCGGTCGGTTCCTCCGTTGACTCTATCGCTGCTGCCGGTGCGGGCGCGTGATGCGGTCTTTCGACGGTCGCGTGGCGCACCGTAGGCGATGCTGCCTCGGGCTTCGCCAGCTGTGTCGGAGAAGGAGGAGCAAAGCGTGTCACCATCTCCGATTCGGGAGCCGTAGTCGTCGCGGTCGGACCCGAGACGGGAGCCGCCGGTTCAGGAGCGCGTGGCGGCATGGGCCGCCGCAGCGCGGGTGAGGTCGGCGGTTCGATCCATGGTAACGTCGTGGACTTGGTGGTCGGCTCGCGCACCGGACCAGTACGCGGCTCGGTGCGCTCTGTCGAGCGAGACACACTGCCCGACGGGCGCGTTACACGGCCCGTCGTGCCGGTGGTTGGCGTGGGCGATTTTGCGGACTGATCGGCATGGACGCGCGCGCCCGCGCTGGTACGCTGACCCGAAGCGCCGGCGCCACCACTGCGCAGAACAGGCTCAGCGGGTTTGCTGGGCGTGGCCGGCGACTCCGCGGTCGGCGGCCTGAGCTCCACCGTCAGGGATGCCGCGGGATTCGCTGCCGGTATAGCGTTAGGCGATCCACCTCGCAGGCGCGCCGCACGCTGGCGCAGCGTCGTCTCTTCGTCGTGCTTGCCGCGTCCTGCCAGGACATCGGCTAGCGCTTCGAGGCTCGGGGCGAGGGACGGATCATCCGGCTTGGCGACCGTTTCCTTGGCGGCGAGCGCGCGGCGCGACAGCTGCTCTGCGGCGTTCAAATCGCCCTCGGCGGCGCGCACCTTGGCCAGGCTCGCCACAATCGCCGTCACCTCAGGATGGTTCGGGCCGAGTGTGTCTTCCTTGATGGAGAGCAGCCGAAGAAGCAAGGGCGCCGCCGCACCGAAATCGTTCTTGCGAAAGTACAGGCGCGCCAGGTTGCTGAGCGTGACCGCGGCATCCGGATGCTTGTCGCCCAGATCCTTTTCGCTGATTTCCAACGCGCGGCGAAACAGCGGCTCCGCCTGCGCCAACTCCCCGCGCGCATAGTGCAGCGCAGCCAGATTGTTGATGTTCTGCACGAGCCCAACGTGATCTCCGCCTAACACACGCTCGCGAATGGCGAGCGAGCGGCGAAACAGTGCCTCGGCCTGCGCGAGATCTTTCTGGCGGTACTTGAGTTGCGCGAGGTTGCTCAGGCTCGTCGCGAGGCGCGCGTTGTCCGCGCCGAGGAGTGTCGCCTCGCGGATCGCGGCGATGAACTCCTGCTCGGCCTGCGCGTACTCGCTCTGGCTGAAAAATCGACGCCCGGCCTCGTTATGTGCTTCCCAGCGCGTCTCTACGGTTTCGGTCATCCGGCTCCTCCCGCTGTACTGACGCGGTGCGGGCCGGGGCTGTAACCGTGTCGGGCGCCCTGTGCGCACGGCAGCAATCGGCCGAGCGAACATGGCACATTTCGACCTCAGCGCACTGGAACAATTCGGGCGGCCTGTGGAACGTTTCGAGGCACCCTGGCGCGTGGTCGTCGCGCGGCAGTTGGCGCCGCGGTTACAGCCCGAAGTGCTTGCCGCGCGACGCGGCCAGCAGAATTCTCCCGTACACGATGTGCGGTGCAATGAGCGCCACAAAAAGCAGTCCCACGCTGCACACCGCGATAAGAGACTCGGTCCGATCGATGCCGCCAGGCAGCGAGAGGAAGACGATCAAGGCGTAGAGCGCGACGAGTCCGACCGATACGCCGAGCGCTCCGAGTCCGGCGAGTTTTTGCAGCAGCGAAACCGACATGACTTCCTCTCCGTGGTGAGTCAGTGAACGTGTTCGCGATCGTGCGTCAAGGGCGGTATGACACTGAAAGGTAGACGCTCGTGCGATGGGGCACCGGATGGCTCAACGAATAGCCGACTCCGGCAAGCACGTGCATCGAGGGCACATGGGTCGCCCACACGCCCACCTCGTCCAACGAACCCTCGATACCGAGCACTTGGTGCCAGCGGTCGAGTGTTCCACCGGCGCTCCCCGCCCAGAAATACGGGTGCAGCATACCCATGGGAACGGTGACCCGATAGGTGGCGACCTGATGTCCGCCGGCAACGGCCAGAGGCAGCGCGGGCATTGCCGCGCGCTGGGAGGCCAAGGCGGCGTCATACAGCGGCGGATCCGTACCCCCGACGGTGAATTGCTCGTACGCCGGCGCGCCGCGACCGGTCTCACCATACATCGCGTCGGCCGACACGGACAGTCCGCCATTCGAGACGGTGATGGCGGCGCTCACCGTTCCGCGCGCCCACGCGGTGTCTGACGTACGTCCCGTGGCACCGAGAACGCCCACGCGCTCCACCAGTCGCCAACCACCTGGCGTTTGCTGAAATCCGCCACGATACTCGGCGAAGACCAACGAACGTGCGGCGAGCGGGTAGTCCGGCCCATCCAGTCGTCCCGCCGACAGGCCGGCACGCACGCGGTAGGCGTTGGACACGTAGTCGCGGTCCAACGAGATGGCGGCGTCGACGCCCACGTAGCTGGCATCGAGAAACGCGGGCGCAGCGGCGCCCCCATGCTGGCGCGAGGGATGCTCGTCCGCGTAGAACGTCTCGGCGCCGAGCGACGCGGGCCAGCCCCGCCATTGGGCGCCCAACGAGGCGCCGCGCCAGGTGCCGCGGTCGCCATAGACACCCAGCGCCATCCACGTTAGGCGCCCGACCGGATCGGTGCCGGCGATCATCGCGCCGATCGACTTTCCTTCGGCCGCAATGCTGACGGTCGGGAGCACGATGGTGTTCCGCGGCCCGATGCGGTATGCGCGGGGCGCGGAGAGCTGTGCAGCAGGAAACGAATCGCCCGCCGCCGGCGCGGGCGGCGTCGCCGGCGCGAGAGCCGTCGCCAACGCACCCGCCCCCGGGCGCGAAATCGTATCCGGCACGGAGGCCAGGTCGAGCCCCTTGGCGTGGAGCCGCAGAAAGTACACGGTGTGCGACGCGCGATCAGGCTCTGGCGCCATGGCCGCCCCGATCACCGCCGTCAGCGCGCGCGGCTCGCCGTTAGGCAGACGCATCACGCCGATGTTAGGAATGCCGCCGGCGTCACTCGTGAAGACGAGCGAGGAATCGCCCGCCAGGAACGCCGCGTCGTAGCGATTGGCATCGTCATTGGGGTCAACGCTGGCGGGTTCCGTTCCCGGCGGTGCACCCGCATCAAGGACTGCGATCCGCCAATGCCCGTCGCGCTGCACGCTCACCGCAATGCGAGCGCCATCGGTCGAGTAGCGCGGTCGATGATACACCACGCGCGGCGAGCCGGCCGCGAGCGTCTGCAGCGCGCCAGTCGCGAGATCCACGCGCACCACATCGCATATTCCATCGAGGCACCGGTCGGCCACGGCGTGCGCGCCATCGGGCGCGGGGTCGACGTACTCTATGCCGGCGTCATGGGTCACGCGACGCACCCGTTTGCTGCGGAAATCCCAGATGAAGACATCGCCACGCAACGCGCCATCGCCGCGGCCGGTGCGCCGCACCACGAGCAGCCGATGGCCGTCGGGAAGAAATCGCGGTTCCCCGTACGCCATTCCGCCATAGGGGAAGAGTGTCGCGATGGCCGCCCTGGGCGGCGGGCGCCAGGAAATCGCGGGCACGTCCTCGGGGTCGCGCGCGAGCAATCGTCGGCGCGCGCGCGCGCGCAGCATCTCGGTAGTATCAACGCCGAGACTCCACACCACCACGCGACTTGGTGCATCGCGTCGCGCGAGCACGATCGCCATGTGTGTTCCGTCACGCGACACCGCGGGCGCGCCGGTGTACCACGTGAGCGCCTGCACCGTATGCCCGGCGCCGGAGTCGGGAGTCACCGCCGTGCCGAGCGAGGCGTACACACGGCGCTGAACGTCGAGCGCCTTCCCGGTGAGTTGGGCGGTGAAGCGGCCGTACAGATCGTCGGGATAGCCACCGTACACTCCTGCGAACGCTTCACTGAACGTGCGATCCTGCCGTGCACTCATGCGCTTCCAGAGGTGCACGAGACTCGAGTCGCCCTGTCGCTCGACGAGCCACTCGATGAATGCGGAGCCGGCGAGATACGCCATGCTGCCACCGAAAAATCGCGGATCCTCATCCAGTTGCGCGTACGTGGGCAACTTTCCCTCGAGCGCCCACTCACGCAGCACCGCAGCGCGCCAGGCGCCGTGTGGGCGGCCGCTCCCGGTTAGGCGTCCTTCGATGTAGGTCGCGTATCCTTCGTCCACCCAGCGCGGCGCCTTCACCGCGAGTGGGCCGAGTCGCAGTGGCGAGAGGCGCGTCAGAAACTGCTGCCAGGGATTGCGCGACGGCCACGTGAGATGCGCGATGTGCGCGTACTCGTGTACAGACAGCAACTCGCCCCAGCCGCGGCTATCACCGATGCCGCTCGTGGGATCGGGCGGCACCGGCCAGAAGAAGATCACGGGCCCCTCGAGCAGCGGCAGCGCAAACCCGTTCGACAGACTGTACGGATCTTCGACGATCACTGTCACGCGCGTTCGTGGCGCGTTCCCCACCAGCGCACTCACCGCGTCGTGCACCGCGTCGATGTGACGGGCGACATCGAGGGACCATGCTTCCGCGCTTCGGGGATAATGGATGACGAAGTTCCGCGTCTCGACGGTACGCCAGTCGAGCGACGGGATGGTCAGCTGCTGCGCGCGCGCCTCACGGCCCGGTACGGCAAGGAAGGCGGTGGCGAGAAGCGCGATGACGAGCGGGCGCATAAGCATGACGGAACGAGGGCGACAGTCGATGCCGGCGCACCGGCTCGAGGGAATGATGCGCGCCGGACGACAGGCGGACAACGCGTGCCCCCTTGCCAGCAGCAACGCGTTTGGTGGCATATTTCACCGTTACCTGGGAGGGCACCTGATGAGCGACACCACGTTCGAGTCAGTTCTTACAACCATTCCGAACGGCACCTGTCCGCTGCCTGGTGTGGTTGCAGCGGGGCAGCCGGCGCCGGAGGCATGGACTGCGCTGCAGCACGCTGGAGTTCGGACGGTGGTCGATCTGCGACCGGAGTGGGAGCCGCGTGGATACGACGAACCGGCGGCTGTCCGCGCGGCAGGCCTCGAGTACGTGTCCATTCCCGTGACTCACGAAGCGTTGGGCGACGCGGAGTTCGACGCCATGCGCGAACTGCTTGGCGATCCGGACCGGAGGCCGATCATCGTGCACTGTGCGTCCTCCAATCGCGTCGGCGCGCTGCTGCTCCCGTACTTCGCGCTCGATATGCACGAACCGCTCGACGCGGCCCTCCAACTCGCCAAGCGCGCCGGCTTGAAAAGCCCGGACCTCGCGAGCGCTGCAGTGGATTACGTGCGACGCCACATCGCGGCGCCCTGAAGGAGGGAGCCTCATGTTTCTGCGGCGGTTTTACGACGAACAACTTGCGCAGGCAAGCTATCTGCTGGGCTGTCAGACAAGCGGCGCGGCGTTGGTCGTGGACGCGAACCGCGATGTGGAACAGTACGTGGTAGCGGCGGCGGCGGAGGGGCTGCAGATCACACACGTCACCGAGACGCACATCCACGCCGACTTCGTCTCGGGAAGCCGCGAGCTCGCGGAGCGGACCGGAGCGCAGTTGCTGTTGTCGGGCGAAGGCGGTCGTGATTGGCAATATGGGTTCGCACACGCCTCGGACGCGCGCGTGCTTCGAGACGGCGACCGGTTCCCCGTCGGGGCGATCCGCATCGAGGTGATGCACACGCCGGGACACACGCCGGAGCACCTGGCTTTTCTAGTGACCGACACGGCCGGTGCCGATCGTCCGATGGCCGCGCTCACCGGCGATTTCCTCTTCGTGGGCGACGTGGGGCGTCCGGATCTCCTGGAACGTGCGGCGCACGTGGCGGGGAGCATGGAGGCCAGCGCGCGCGATCTGTTCCGTTCCGTGCAGCGCGCGAAATCGTTGCCCGACTACTTGCAGATCTGGCCCGGCCACGGCGCGGGATCCGCCTGTGGCAAGTCGTTAGGCGCGATGCCGCAGTCCACACTAGGGTACGAGCGTCTGTTCAACTGGGCGCTTGCGCCGATGGACGAAGACGCATTCGTGGCGGCGGTGCTGAGTGGGCAGCCGGAGCCGCCGCGATATTTTGCGGTGATGAAGCGCATCAATCGCGATGGTCCGCGGCTGCTCGGCGGGCTCCCCCATCCGGAGCAGATGGGCCCATCGCGGCTATCCGTGGCGCTGGCGGAGGGGGCGCCCGTCCTTGACACCCGTCACGCGACCGACTTCGCCGCCGGCCACGTGCCCGGCACACTGAACATTCCGTTCGGCCGGTCGTTCAGCACGTGGGCGGGGTCGCTGCTGCCCTACGATCGGCCGTTCTTCCTGATCGTGGAAGACGACGACGCGGCGGCGCTCGCCGCGCGCGCGGCGCGCGCCCTGGCCTTGATCGGCCTTGACCACGCCGCCGGATACTTTGGCGCCAGCGCGCTGACCGACTGGAAGGTGGCCGGCCGGCCGAGCGAGAGCGTGCCGATGGTGTCCGCGGTCGAGCTGCAGCGCCGGATGGCGCGCGGCGGCCTAACCGTGATCGATGTCCGCGAGGCCTCCGAATGGGACAGCGGACACCTTCCGGGCGCACGCTGGATTCCGTTGGCATCGCTGACCGAGCGGCTGGCCGACCTACCTCGAGACGGATCGATCGTCGTACAGTGCCAGGGCGGTTCACGCTCGGCCATCGCCGCCAGCCTGCTGCTCGCCGAAGGACGTCGTGACGTGGTGAACTTCGCGGGTGGGTTCGCGGAATGGCTCCGAGCCGGCCTTCCGGTGGAGCGCGACGGCGTCAGCTGAACGCGCGCTTCTCGAAGCTTCGCATGCCCAAAACCCAGAACAGGCCAACGAGAATCACCAAGGCTCCGCTGACGGCGAGCAAGCTCATGTGCGGCAGGCCCGGCGTGAGCGCGCCGCGCATCCCCTCGGCGACGTAGACCAGCGGATTCACCAGCACCGCGTACTTCATGATCGGTACGGCAGTGAGCCCCTGCCAGGGATAGTAGGCGCAGCCGAAGAAAATCATCGGAGCCACCACCACGCTGAACATCAGCCCGATCTGCTGCGGATTGATGGCGGTGCCCATGAGCAGCCCCAGGTTCGAAAATGCCGCCGCGCCAAGGATCGTGAACAGAAGGACGAGCGCGGCGTGCGCGCCCGACAACGCCTCGATCGGCCCCATGATGAGCCGAGCGACGGGCAGCACCACCGCGGCCGCGATCAGCCCTTGGATGATGCCCATCATGATCTTCTCGAACCCGATCATGCGCATCGACATTGGGGCCAGGAGGCGGTCCTCGATCTCGCGCGTGTAGCCGAAGTCCTGCACCATTGGCAGCGCGACCGATTGCACGCTGGAGAGCGCCAGGCTCACGGCGATGATGCCTGGAAGAAGCGCGGCCGTGTAACCATGCCCTACGAAGCCCATGCGCGGCAACAGGTAGCCGAAGACCACGATGAACAGCAGCGGCTGCAGGGTCGTCCGGATCAGGAAATACGGCAATTCCCGGCGCGTGACGTAGAGATCGCGCCGCAGCAGCGCGCCGAAGATCCTCAGGCGATTGGGGCGCGCCGTCGATATTGCGTTAGGCATCAGTCGAGCTTCCGTCCGGTGAGAGAGATGAAGAGCGTCTCGAGGCTGGGCGGCGAGAGATGGATGTCGCGCACCGTGCGCGACGCGGCGCCCGCCTCCCGAATGAGCGCGGGGATCAGCTCACCGCCACGCTCGGTATAGACGCGCAGCGTGTGGTCCTGCACGTCGGCGCTCGAGACACCAGGTAAGGCGAGCACGCGCTCGAGCGACGGGGCCGCGTCGCCGTCGAGCGCGAGCTCCACCAACGTACCACCGGGCGCACGCGCCTTGAGTCGCCCGGGTGTGTCCAACGCCAGCAGTCGGCCGCGATCCACGATCGCGACGCGCTCGCACAGGCGGTCGGCTTCTTCCATGTAATGCGTGGTCATCACGATCGTGCGGCCCTGCGCGTGGAGCGCGCGCAGGATATCCCACAAAGCGAGCCGAGCCTGGGGGTCGAGTCCGACCGTGGGTTCATCGAGAAAGAGCACGCTCGGCTCGTGAATGAGCGCCCGCGCGATCATCAGGCGCTGTTGCTGACCGCCGGACAGATGGTCGATCTTGGCCTGCGCTTTGTCGGCTATGCCTAACTGTTCGAGCAGCTCCCGGGCCCGCGACGTGCCCGCGGCGTGCGCGACGCCGAAGTAGGCGGCATGAAACACGAGATTCTCGAGGACATTCAAGCCACGATCCGGGTTGGGGCGTTGCGGCACGACGCCGATGCGCTGGCGCACCGCGATCGCATCCGTTGTGACATCGACGCCCGCCACGAGCGCGGTCCCCGCGCTTGCTTTGACGCGCGTGGTAAGAATGCCCACGGTGGTGGTCTTCCCGGCCCCGTTCGGCCCAAGCAGGCCGAAGAACTCTCCATCGCCCACCGTGAGATCGAGACCGGCGAGCGCGACGATTTGCTCCGATGCTGGCCCGCCGCGGCGCGCGCCCGGAGCGGGATACACCTTGCGCAGCGCAATCGTGCGGATCGCATCTGTCACGTGACGGCCTGGCCAAGGAGGAACACGCGGCTCGCGCCCGCGTAACGGGTCGTGGACGCGCGGTAAGGTACACGCGCGCAGCCATACGATAGAAGAGGCGGCGTTCGCATCATCGGCGCTCGGTTGCCCACCGACGGCACGGGTCGTCGCTCGACGACTGCCACCCGCAATGCTCCCCATCACCGGCCTCTCGTTGTTGCTGTCGCTCAGCGTGCCCTGCTCGCCCAGTTCGGCGCGTTGCACGCTGACGAACGTCCCACCGGATTCGGTGGGCATGTCGGCCGATCGGCTGGCGATGGTCACGCATGTGGCCCAGCGCGGCCTCGAGGCACGCGGATATCCGGGGATGGCCGTTGTCATTGGCCGCCACGGCGGGTTGGTGTGGGAGCAGGGTTACGGGTCGCTCGACTGGCCCGCGAGCAGTCCGGATGTGGACCCGACGCGCACCATGTACGATCTGGCCTCGCTCACCAAGGTGATCGCGACGACGACGGCGATCATGATGCTCTACGATCAGCATCGGATCCGCCTTGACGATCCGGTCGCGAAATATCTTCCCGCCTACCGTCACGGGGAGAAGCGTCGAGTCACCATCCGCGAATTGCTGCAGCATCGCGCCGGGCTGCCGCCCGGTCGCAACGTCCTTCGGCGCCATGGCACCGCGTCTGCGGCGCGGCACCTGATTCTCACGACGGCGTTGGAGTATCCGCCGGGTGAACGCGAGATCTATTCCGACGTGGGCGCTGATATCCTCGGCTTCGTGGTCGAGGCGGTGAGTGGTGAGCGGCTCGACGTGTTCGTGCGCGATCATGTGTTCGGCCCGCTCGGTATGCGCTCCACCATGTTTCGTCCACCGCGTGCGCTGCGCCGTCGCGCCGCGCCGACCGAGGTTGCGTCCGGTCGGGGCTACCCGCTGCGGGGCGAGGTGCACGACGAAACCGCCTATGCGTTAGGCGGAGTCGCGGGGCATGCCGGGCTCTTCTCGACGGCGGCGGATCTCGCGGTGTTCGCACAGATGATGCTCAACGGCGGCGTCTACGACGGGGTACGGATCGTGCGCGACTCGACGGTAGTGTTGTTCACCCGGCGAACCATCGGGTGGCGCGCCCTCGGCTGGGAGACCTGCGCGGGTGGCGCCAGCTGCGGACGCTACATGAGCGATCGCGCCTTCGGCCACACGGGATACACCGGGACGTCGATCTGGATCGACCCGGAGAACGATCTGTTCGTGGTCGTGCTCGCGAACCGCATTCATGAGCTGCCGAACGGTCGGACGCCGGAGTCGGCCGTGCTGAACGACGTGCGCGCGGACATCGCGGACCTGGCCGAGCTCGCGGTGGACGACGACAGCGTCACGCGTCCGATGCCCGACCCATTGCGCGCCGACCTGGCCAACGACTGGACGCGTTGAGGCCGCGCGTCAGCGCGCCGTGTCCGCCGCGGCGGTTAGCGTCGTCGCCAGACGCACCCCATGCTGGAGTGCACGGAGCACCAGTCCGAGCTCACGCGAACTGACATCCAAGGGGAAGCCCGTCGCATCGGCGCGGGAGAAGAAGAACCGGTACACACTCACGCCGCGCGTCACGTGGCGCGCGAACGAGATCCCGGCTCCCGTCCGCCCGTCGGTAGCCACGCTGCGAAAGATGCGCCGGTGCCGGGATACTGCGACGTGGTGAGCGACGATGCGCTTCGTGGAATCAGTGAACTCGCGCGCGGCGAACACCGGCAAGTTGATGGTGGCGGTTCCGCTATCCGTGGATGCGCCGACGAGCACATGACCATTGCTTAGCGCATCGACCGCGACGACGCCGTGTTGGAGCGCCAGCGTCGCTACGTTGCGGTGCACTGCGGCCTGCGCCGATACGGCGCGGCCCGCTGCCAGCACGACCACCAACGCGCCCAACGCGGCGCGAAGCAGCCGCATCACGTCATCGCTGGGGTTGCGTGGTCGCAAACAGATCGGCCTGCGTTTCGCCCTTCCGGATGATGTCGATCGCACGTTCGAGCTGCACGTCGTCGGGTAGCTCGCGCCGTTTGGCGGCGGAATCGCCGAACGCCAAGCGCGCGACGCGATCGCTCAAAATGCGGTCCACCTCACTCGACGCATGGTCGTACAGAGAGCGGTCCACCGTCACGCCGGCGGCGCCCAATCGGCGATAAAGTTCGCCACGCCAAGCTGGTGTTATCACAAAGTCGGGCCGCACGCTGTCCTTGAGCTCGAACGCGTAGTTGTACAGCGTCACGTAGAACTCCTGCGACTTGGGCGACACCGCTTTCAGGAAATCCTGTTCGACGCCGTCCAGCGTGTCGGGGCGCACGACGATGTCGGGCGTGATCGCACCGCCGCCGTACACGACTCGACCGGCGTCGCTCTTGTACGTGGGTCGCGCACGGCGAGCGGAGTCGCTCTCGAGCGAATCAGGTTCTTCCACGAGATGTCCGTCAACGAGCTTGCGCTCCTTCTGAATCGACCGGCCGCTCGGCGTGTACCATTTGGCCGTCGTGAGCTTGAGGGCCCAACCGCCATCCAGCGGGAAGAGAGATTGCACGAGTCCCTTCCCGAACGACGTCGTGCCGAGGAGGAGTGCGCGGTCGTGATCCTGCAACGCGCCGGCAACGATCTCGCTCGCCGACGCGGTGTATCCATCGGTGAGAACGACCAGCGGAATCGTGGGCGCGATCGGGTCGCCTTTGGCCACGTAAACCTGCGTCGCGCCACCGCGCGCGCGCACGCTGGCGATTTGCTGGCCGTCGCGCAGGAAGAGATTGCTGATGGCGATGGCCTGGTCCACGATGCCGCCGCCATTGCCGCGGAGGTCGAACACGATCCCGCGTGCGCCATCGTGCGTGAGATGCCGCACCGCCTGCTCGAACTCATCCGCCGACGTCTCGTTGAACTGTTGCAACGGGATGTAACCGACCTTCCCGTCGAACATCATCGCGAACGGCACCGCGGGGATGTGAACGATCGCGCGCGTGAACGTGAAGTCGATGGGCGCTGCGACGCCGGGACGCGAGAAGCTGACCCGGACCGTCGTTCCGGGATTGCCCTTCAGCAAGTCGGTGACCTGGGTGAGCTTCAATCCACGCGCCGACTGGTTCTCGATGCCGACGATGCGATCGCCCTCACGCACTCCCGCGCCTTCCGCGGGCGTATGTGGGTACACCTTGGTCACTACCACCACACCCTCTTGGTCCTCCACCAGCATTCCCAGCCCGCCATAGCGGCCGCCGGTCATACGAGTGAAGTCCTGCAGCTCCTTAGGCGAGTAGAGTGCTGCATACGGGTCCTGGAGCTCGCGCACCAGGCCGCGCGCCGCCTTCTCGTAAAGCGCTGAGCTCCCGACGCTGTCCACGAACCGGTCGGACACGAGGGACAACACCTGATCGAACAGGCGTGGACCGCTGCGCTCCTGTGTGGTTTCGACGAGGAAAGCGCCTGCGACAAAGGGCAGGAGCACGACGCCAACGATGGCGGCCCGACGGAAGGGGTGCGTCATGAGCCAAATACCAGGCTTGAGAGTAGGTGGGCGGGAAAAACGGGCCCGATACAGTGTAGCGTGGCGTGTAGCGTTCAGGCAATCGCGGCCACACTTGACAAGGACCACCATCCCCCGGCCCGCGTTTCCGCGCCGCCCTTCCACCAACGAATCTTGATGGATATCGTGCGAGTTCCCATGCCACCCACTCATTCGGTCAGCCCGATCACCCTGAGCTGCTCCCGGTGCGGCTCTGTGCTCGCGCCACATGCCGGTCATGCGGAGTGTCCAACGTGCGGCGGCTTGCTGGAGCTGCGGCGGGCACCACCCGCTTTGCACGGCCCTGCGCTCGCGCGACTGTTCGCCGGACGGCGCGGCGCGCTCGATGGTGCGGATGCGTCCGGTGTGTGGCGGTTTCGCGAGCTGTTGGCCGCGGCGGATGGCGACGTGATCACTTTCCCTGAGGGGAACACGCCGCTTCTCGACGGCGGCATCGCGGCGCGTTGGGCGGGCATCCCGGGACTGCGACTCAAGCACGAGGGGCTGAATCCTACCGGTTCCTTCAAGGACCGGGGAATGACCGTGGGTATCACGCAGGCGCGACTCATTGGTGCACGCGCCGTGGCGTGCGCGTCCACCGGCAATACCGCCGCCTCGCTCGCCGCCTACGCGGCGAGGGCCGGCGTACCGGCCCTCGTGTGCATTCCCGCACACCGTGTCGCGTTAGGCAAGCTCGCCCAGGCGCTCGCGTACGGCGCGCGCACGCTGCTCGTGCGAGGCGATTTCGACGCCTGCCTGCGCTTGGTGCGCGAGGCGGCCCACCGGTTAGGCGTGTATCTGCTCAATTCCGTCAACCCGTACCGGCTCGAAGGGCAGAAAACCATCGTGTTCGAACTGCTCGAACAATGCGCATGGCAGGCTCCAGATTGGATCGCGCTCCCCGCCGGGAATCTGGGGAACACGGCCGCGTTCGGCATGGCGCTCCGTGACGCGCGTGAGGCGAACCTCATCGATCGCGTGCCGCGACTCCTGGCCGTCCAGGCGGAGGGTGCCGCGCCATTCGCGGAATCGTTTCGCGAAGGATTCGTGTCACGCCACCGGGTGACGCCCAACACGGTGGCCACGGCGATCAACATCGGTGATCCTGCATCCTACGATCGCGGCGTGCGATCGATCCGGGACACGAACGGCATCGTAACCACGGTCAGCGACGCCGAAATCCTGGAGGCAAAAGCGGCCGTGGACGCCGCAGGGATCGGCTGCGAACCGGCGAGTGCGGCGGCCGTTGCCGGCGTGAAACGGTTGGTACGAGAAGGCATCATCACCGCTGGGTCGCGAGTAGTGGGCGTCCTCACAGGCCACGTGCTCAAGGATCCCGAGGCGCTGGTGCGATACCATCGAGACATTCAGCCGACCCCAGCCTTGGCCAATCGACCTATCGAGATCGATGCGACGGTGAAGGACTTCGAGCGCGCGTTGGACGGACTGGGGACTGGGGGCGCGCGTTGACCGGCTCCGTGCGGCCGGAGCGCCATAGACGACCCTGAATGCAAGGGGTAGGCAGCAGCGCAAAAAAGACTTAATATCGTGCCGAGTCGCTAGCGCGCCTTGTGGCACCCCATCACCTTTATTGGTGTGTTACAGCTGGGAAGACGCGCCCGGCGGATTCGGCAACAGACTAGGCCGCCGTCCTGCGTTTTTCTCACCCGCTTTGCGTGCCGTAAATCGAGCACGCCCCCCTACACCACAACACCCTCCTCGGAAGGTTTCCGTGACGGAACTCGCATCACCCGCATGGCTGGCGGGTGAGAAATCCAGAGAACTATTTGACGCGGAGCAGGAGTACCTCGCGCCAGGTGCGCAGAGCTTCGCGTTGTTCAGCAAGATTTGTATCGACCGGGGCGAAGGCGCCCTGCTCTACGATGTGGACGGCAACCACTACATCGACCTAATGGCCGGCATTGGCGTCGCGAGCCTAGGCTACGCCCACCCACGCTACGTTGCCGCCCTCCAGAAGCAGGTCGCGCGTATTCATGTGGGCAGCTTCACGTCGGAGAATCGGTCCGCACTGGTACGGATGCTCGCCGAGCTCGCGCCGGGCGACGTGAACCGCACCCAGTTCTACTCCAGCGGTGCGGAAGCGGTGGAGTCTGCCATGCGGCTCGCAAAATCGTACACGGGGAAAGACGAATTCGTTGGGTTCTGGGGCGGCTTCCACGGCAAGACGGCGGGCGTCTTACCGCTGCTGGGCAGCACCTTCAAGCATGGACTCGGCCCGCTAATGCCGGGCCGCTATTCGTCACCCTATGCATCCTGTTCGCGCTGCCCATTCGAGAAAAGTTTTCCCGCTTGTGATTGGGCATGTGTGGATTTCCTGCGCAAGAAAATCGAGCTCGAAACGAGCGGCAACATCGCCGCGATCATCGTCGAACCGATCCAAGGTACAGCGGGCAATATCGTGCCGCCGATTGGATTCCTGAAGGCGCTCCGCGAACTGGCCGACGAGCTCGAGGCGCTGTTGATCGCCGACGAGATGATCACGGGCTTCGGTCGGACGGGCAAGATGTGGGGCGTGGAACACGAAGGGATCGTGCCGGACATCATGAGTGTTGGGAAAGGCTTCGGCGGCGGATTCCCGATGAGCGGGCTACTGATTCGCGAGTCGGTGGCGTTCGCCAAGCCGTGGGCGAATCCGAGCGGCAGCTCGTCGAGCTATGGCGGCAACCCGATGGCGGCGGCCGCGGCGCGGGTGACGCTGGAGACCATTCTCGAGGAGAATCTCGTTGCGCATAGCCGCGACCTCGGCGAGAAAATGATGGCCGAGATGCAACGTTGGGAAAGCGATGTGCCGATCGTGAGCGATGTGCGCGGCCGCGGGCTGATGATCGGCATGGATCTCGTGGTACCCGGCACACGCACGCTGCTCGACAAGAAGATCACGCGGTGGATCTTCGACACGCTGCTGTCGCGTGGCGTGTTGGCAATGATCTACAACCCTGAAGTGCGGATCAATCCGCCGCTGGTGATCCCTGAGGAACTGGCGATGGAGGCGCTCGCGACTATGAAGGATGTGTTGGTCGAGGCGTCTGAGATGGCGGTGCACGTTTGAGGCCAGCGTTAGGAGGGACGCGGCCGTCCCTGAGACCGACGGCGCCGGATCCTACTCCGGCGCCGCGCGTGTATCGGGGTGCGGTAGTCGGTCTGGGCGGCATCGCCCGAAACGCGCACTTGCCCGGATTTGCTCGAGACCCGCAGGTGAGCGCCCGCTTTCGGATCGTGGCTACCGTGGATGGCGCACCGGGAGTTTCCCCGGTGAGCGGTGTGCCGCACGTCGAACGACTGCGAGATCTTCGCGAAGCGGCAGACGGACCAATCGACTTCGTGGACATCTGCACACCAACGGCATCACACCTCGAGTTGGTTTTATGGGCGCTCGAGCAAGGCTACCACGTGATGTGTGAGAAACCGGTGGCCTTGACGCGCGCCGAAGCGGTGCGCATTCGCGACGCCGCGCGCGACGCAGCATGCGTGGTGATGCCGTGCCACCAATACCGCTACAATCCGGTCTGGCTCAAGATCCGGGAGTGGCTTCACTCGGGCGTGATCGGGCGGTGGCACCTTGCTGAATTTCACGTGTACCGGCTGATGGCCGACAAGGGTACCGGGACAACGTCCACCCCGTGGCGCGGGCTCGCCGAACACAGTCGCGGGGGCGTGCTGTTGGACCACGGCACGCATCTGATCTATCAGATGCTGGATGCCGCCGGAATTCCCGACGGCGTGCGCGCCTGGACCGGCCAGTTGCGTCACACCGACTACGATGTGGAAGACAGCGCCCAACTGTTGTTCGAGTATAAGGGCCGGTTAGGCGTAATGTTCCTCACCTGGGCAGCGCGCCATCGCGAGAATCGCGTGCGATTTGTGGGCGATCACGGTGCGATCGAATGGGTAGGCGGCGTGCTTCGTCTCGAGCACGATGGTGAGTCGTCATCCTACGACTATTCGGCCGAGCTCGACAAATCATCCTACCCTGGCTGGTTCGCGGGCCTGTTCCGCGCGTTCGCCGACGCTATGGACGCCGGTACGACCGAGCCGCACCTCCGCGATATCGAGAACGTGGCGGTGGTGCTGGAATCAGCGTATAGGTCGGCGGCTACGGGCTGCAGGATCGCCACCCTCTGATCGGGACTCGGGACTCGTGAACCGAATGCCGAGTCGCGATTACATCCGTGCGAGGAGGAACACGTCATACAGCGCGTGTGTCCACGCGTCGATCCCGAATCCACGCCACAAATAGATCGCACTGAAGAACACGCCGCTGATCGCGCGGAAGAGGAACGATTCGAGAGCGAAGCGTTCGCCAAAGGCACCCACGTAGTGCGCGGTGGAGAACAGAAGCGCGCCCACGATCGTGGCGAATGCACCGGCAGCGCCGGGACGCCAGCGAAAGGCGCGGCGAGCGAGCAAGGCCAGGCCGGAAACCAGGATGACGCGAAACAAGAGCTCCTCATACAGCCCCGCGCCGAGCGACACCATCAAGCGGGTCTTGAGGTCGAGCTGTTCCGCAGGTGCCATCACCAGTCCGCCAAACACGCCAAGGACGCGAGCGGTGATCGTCCCCACCACGACGCCAAAGGCAAGCGCCAGTGCGATCGACTCGGCGCTCATGCCGAGAAACATTCGGCCCGAGAGCGCCCGGCGGCCGCCGTGGGACAGCAGGTCGCGCCGCACGAGCCAGAAGCACACCCCGATGAGCAAGACTTCGAAGATCAGCGGACCCCGGGCACCGGCCACCAGCACGAACACCGACTTGAGCATTACGTCGGCGCCGTTGCGAACTCCTTGAGTTTCACTCGTCGGCAGCAGCGCTGCCATCCCCTCATAGAGTAGGAGCAGCGGCAGGGCAAACAGCAAGCTGTAACGCGGTTCGCGACTGGCGCGCCAGTAGCTGGACCAGAGACGCGTTTGTGGTACGGAGGCGGGCATGCGGAGCGCAAGAGAAACGTGCGGGCGCGGCCCGCGCCGCCGCGCCCCCCCCCCCGGGCCGG
>JANWIF010000047.1 GCA_025450035.1 Gemmatimonadaceae bacterium | reverse complement strand
CGGTTCTGGCCGCGAGCCTCGGCGCCGTCGCCGGTCTCATCGCGCTGTGGCGCGCGGGCGCCGTATGGTCGCGCGCCGCGGTCGCGCTGTGGATCGAGGAGCGCACGCCCGCGCTGCGCTACTCGCTGGTGACGGCGATCGAGCGTGTCCCGCGGGCCGAGCAGGTGACGCTCGAGTTGGGTCGCGTGATTTCACACGCACGGTGGGGCGGCGCGGTTGCCGCGGCTGTCGGGCGCGCGCTGGCTGCTCCGGTCGTCGTGACGGCGATTGCGGCCGCGACCGGACTGATGCTGCCCCGCGGTATCGTCGCGCGCATCACCACGCCGCGCGTGGGTGACGTTCTCGCACGACCCGCCGCTGGTTTCGCCGGCGCAGGTCACCGATTGGCGCCGCTGGTGGCGATCATCACGCCGCCGCAATACACCGGGCTGCCTTCGACCACCACCGACAACCCGTCGCGCATCGGCGCGCTTTCGGCGAGCAGCGTGCAGGTCGAGGGGCGCGGCGATCCCGGCGGACTCGTTGCTCGGTTAGGCGATGGTCCCCTGCAGGTAACGGGCGCCGATGGACGGTGGCACGTGATCTTCGCGATGCCCGCGCGCCCGGCGGCGCTGCGAATGCGTGACGGCGCCTCGGAGCGCCTGATCGCGCTGGAGCCTCGCCTCGACTCGGCGCCGCTCGTCACGTTAGGCGCACCGGCGGCGGACACGGTGGTACCGGGGCCCACAGGCACCCTCCGACTCGAGGCCCGGGCAACGGACGATTTTGGTCTCGTCGATTTCTGGTTGGAGTACATCGTCAGCTCCGGCGAAGGAGAAGCGTTCACGTTCCGGTCGGGACTGGTGCGGCGCATGGCGGTACACGGTGCCCGCCGCGGCGTGCTCACCGCGCCCCTCCGTCTCGATTCGTTAGGCATCAAGCCCGGTGATGTGGTGCACGTGCGGGCGGTGGCCACGGACGGGAACCTGGCCGCCGGACCCGACACCGGCCTCTCCGAAACGCGCACCATTCGCGTGGCGCGAGCCGGTGAGTTCGATTCCGTAGCCGTCGAGCCCGCGCCGCCGCCGGCGGCCGCGCAGTCCGAGGCGAGCGAGCGCATGCTCATCCAACGCGCCGAGTCGCTCGAACGCCGCCGCGCGTCGCTACCCCGCGCGACGCTGCTCGGCGAGGCGACGCGCCTTGCCCAGGATCAGGGGCGCGTGCGACGGCGGGTGGGCGGGCTCGTCTTCGCGCGCCTTGTGGGGAGGGGGGGGGTAGGCCACGACCAGGCGGCGGAGGAATCGGGTGACACGCTCGCGCCCTCCACGCTCACGCCCGACGAATTGCTGCGCGCGGCGAACGCGTCAACGAACATCGGCGCGCGGGCGCTGGACTTCGAAGGCGATGAAACGCCGGTCGTGGCGGCGAGCCGACCGCTGCTCGAGGCATACAACGCGATGTGGGACGCGGAGCGGGCGCTCGGCGTCGGCGACGTGCGAGGCGCGTTGCCGTACATGTACCTCGCGCTCGCCGCGGTCGAGCGCGCTCGCCAGGCCGAGCGATTGTACCTGCGCGGCGGTGCGGTGGCGGCGATCGTGGATGTCGCACGGGTGCGGTTGTCGGCTTCGGTGGCCGACGCCGCTCCCGCGCCCCGCGCGCCCCGCGCGGGCGTCGGCGACGTGGTGCGTCGCGCGCGCCGCCTGGATGCGGCGCTCGCCGCGCTGTCGGCGCATCCCGCCGCGGCGGCGGATTCGCTCTTGCTCCTGCGGTTGGACGTGCTCGATACCAACGCGCCGCTCGCCGATGCGTTAGGCGTGGCGGTGGACGCGCTGCGGAGCGGGCGCGATGCCACGGCGGCGCTGGCCGCGGCGCGCCGGCTGGCCGCCGGCGGGCTGGCCGCCGGCGGGGGTGCGACGCGCGCCGCATCGCCGGAGTGGAGCGGCGCGTGGTGAGCCCGTCCCCCTTCGTGTTCGCCACGGCGCAGTACGAATCGGGCGATTGGGACAGCGCGCCGCTCGTCCCGGCGAACATCATCGACACCATCGCCCGCTACACGAGCATCGCAGTGGCGCCGGCGGGCATCACGGTGCCGCTGTCCTCGCCCGACTTGTCGCGATACCCATTTGTCTTCCTCACGGGTCACCTCCCGGTGCGCCTAACGCGCGCCGAGCAGGCGCAGGTGGGGCGGTTCATCGATCGCGGCGGATTTCTGTTCGTGGATGACCACAACCACGACGTGGATGGCGCGTTCCACAAGACCGCCACCGAGGAGCTGCGCCGAGCGGCGGGTCCGTTGGTCGAGGTGCCGAACACCAGTCCGCTCTACTCGGCGTTCTTCCACTTCGCCGACGGGCCGCCCACCACGTCGCAGGAACTCAACGGGTGGGGCGACAACCTCGTGCACCCGCATCTGTTCGGCGTGATGCGCGCCGGGCGGATCGCCGTGTTGTACAGCAACAAGGACTATAGCTCCGAATGGGGCTACCACGCCGAGAACAAGCGCTTCCAATCGGTGGACAATACGCGGTTCGCCGTGAACATCATCGTCTATGCGCTCACGCGTTAGGCGAATGGCGGGCGCGGAATGGGCGGCGCGCGCGGCGGCGCTGGGGCTCATCGCGTGGATGCTCGCGGCCATGCTGGGCCGGGGATCGCGCGCTACCAGCCGGCGCGCCGCCGATGGCCCCGCGCTCGCAGACTCGCTGGCCGCGTGGTCGGCCGACGCCCGAGCCGAATCGCTGTGGGTCCGCCTCGATACCGCGCCCGGTCCCGTGACCCGCGCGTGGCTCCGCGCCCTGTCGCGCGCGGGCTCGCAGGTCACGTGGTCGGCGGCGCACGCGACGCCGGTCGTGATCGCGATGATCCCGCTCGCCGACCCGGCCGGCGGTGCGCGCATACTCGTGAGCGCACCACGCGGCGCGCGCGTGCGGGTAGCCGACCAGGTGTCGATGTTGGACAGCGCGCTGGTGCGCGGGCCGGCACGTTCGATGGCCGTGCCGCCGACGTACGGCGCCGTGAGCGCGCGCGTCACCCTGCCCAACGGAGATACCGCGGTCGTGGCGCGGACCGTGCCCCGCACCGCGCCGCCGCCGCGCGCCGTGCTCGTGATCGGCGCCGCGGGCTGGGAATCGAAGTTCGTGATCCTCGCGCTCGAAGAGCGCGGATGGTCCGTGCAAGCGCGCGTGCGCCTGACGCCGACGATGATGGTCACGCAGGGCGCGACACCCATCGACACGGCGCACGTGAGCGCGGTCGTCGCGCTCGACTCCACCGCCGATGCGGACGCAGGCGCAATTGCCCGGTTCGTCCGCGATGGCGGCGGTCTGGTCCTCGCCGGTCGCACGGCGGCCTCGCCCCCGCTCCGCGCATTGGCTGCCGGCGGCGTGGGCGCCCGCGTTGTTCCCGCGGCACTGGCCTTCACGAGCGACATGCCGCGTCGCGCCCTCGGGTTCTGGCCCGTCGCGCCCCTTACGCCTAACGCAGTGGCGCTCGAGATGCGAGACGGCCGAGTGGCCGCCGCCGCCCGGCGGCTGGATGCAGGGCGCGTGGTGCAGCTGGGCTACGATGACACGTGGCGCTGGCGCTTCGCGGACGGCGATGACGCGCCGGCCGCGCACCGCGCCTGGTGGTCCGCGGTGGTGGCCAGTGTTGCGTATCGCTCCGAAGCCGCAGCCACAACCCGGCCGCCAACGGCGGCTCGGCTCACCCTCGACGATCCGGCTCCGTTCGCCGCGACGGTGGCGGCACTCGGCCCTCCGGTGCGGGCCGGTGCGTTTTCCGCAACGCATCCACGGCAGAGTGGCGGCGGGAGCCCGCTGCGCCTATGGGTGCTACCCGTCATCTTGCTGCTGCTCCTCTTCGAGTGGGGCTCGCGACGATGGAGAGGCATGACATGAGCGTTGCATTCATCTCGCATTCCGACTGCGGCCGACACGACACCGGCTGGAAGCATCCCGAGCACGTGGGCCGACTGCGCGCCATCACGCGCGCCTTGCGCCTGCACCCCGAGCTGTTCGACGCCGTGGAGCACGTCGAGGGGCGGCACGCTACGGTGCAGGAGCTCGCGTTGGTGCACGATCCCGGCTACATCGCGCGCGTCGAGCAGTTGGCGCTCAGTGGCGGCGGTGCGTTGGATGCCGATACCGTGGTGAGCGAAGGCTCGTGGGACGCCGCCACCGCGGCCGCCGGGTGCGTACTCGATGGCGTCGATCGATCGGTTTACGGTGTCACCGCGCGCTGCTTTGCCGCCGTGCGGCCGCCGGGTCATCACGCGCAGCGCGATTCGGGCATGGGCTTCTGCATCTTCGGCAACGTCGCGCTCGCCGCGCACTACGCGCGCCGGCATCATCATCTGGACCGTATCCTGATCGTCGATTGGGATGTGCACCACGGCAACGGGACGCAGGCACTGGTGGAGAGCGATCCCGGGATCCACTTCGTGTCCATGCATCAATGGCCGTGGTATCCCGGCACCGGCGCTGCCGGCGATCGCGGCTGCGGGAACGTGTGGAACGTCCCGCTCCCCGCCGGCCTCCCCGCGGCGCGGTATGTCGACGCACTCGAGCGTGCCATCGATCAGGCGACGGACGGTTTCGTCCCCGAGTTGGTGCTCGTGTCCGCCGGTTTCGACTCGCTCCGCGGCGACCCGCTGGGTGGGTTCAGCTTGGAAATCGAGGACGTGGCCACGCTCACGCGCTTCGTGGCCGATCGCGCCGCGCACTGGTGCGCGGGTCGCGTGGTGAGCGCTCTCGAAGGCGGCTACGCCACCGAACGGTTGGGCGAGGCGTGCATGGCGCATCTCGCGGAGCTCGCGCGGTAGCGGGTGAGAGCCAACGGGACTTCCCCCGCTTCGTGATGCAGGCGTAACTTAAACAGCTATGGCGCTGCCAGCGATACCATCCGCAGCCGGCGGGACGCCGCGTGTCGCCGCGTGACCATAACCGGCCTGCGTCTTTTCGGCGTGACGTCTGTCGCTCGCGACACGGGCAGCGGTCCGCCGTTGGACGCGGGTGTCGTCCGCACGCGCGATCTGGCGGCACTCGTCCGTCCGGCGCCATACGAGCGGCACGACCCGGATGCCGTAGAGATCGATGCCTACCGGGGCGTGATCGCGGCGGCGTTCCAGCGCGGCGTGGTGCTCCCGGCGCCGTGTGGAACGACGTTTCGCAATACGGAACAGCTGCGTCGCTGGATGGAGCAGAACTACATCGCGTTGTCGGAGGGTATTCACTTCGTGGCCGGTCGATGCGAGGGGCGGGTGCACGTGGAGCATCCACAGCAAGCGGATGGCGAGCGGTCGGCGGCGGAGCTGTCGCCCACGCAGCTCAATGATGCATTCCGCCAATTGCGCCGCGTCGCCGCGGCTGTGACGACGCTGGCTCCTGCGACGCCGCGCATCGTGTACAGTGCGGCGTTCCTGCTCGACCGGGAGCGATGGAACGACTTCGAGCCGGCGGTGCAGGCGTTGAGGCGGCGTCACGAGACGCTCCACATCGCGCTCACGGGCCCATGGCCCCCGTACGACTTCGTGCGTTTGGATTTCGGAGTGCTGAATAATGTTCTGCCCTGAGTGCGGCACGTGGAATCGCGGCACCGCGGTCACCTGTACGCGGTGCACGTCCGAGCTTCCCGAAGTTCCTGACGCGCCTAACGAGCCGCCCGACGAAGAGCTCGACCTGATGCGCCGCGTCACGGGAGGGCGATACCGCATCTATCGCCGCCTCGCGACGGGCGGCATGGCCAGCGTGTACGCGGCCAAACATCTCCAACTCGGCCGCCCGCTGGTGATCAAGGTGCTGCTCGCGCATCTGGCGCGCGACCCCGAGATGCGTGAGCGTTTCCGGCGTGAAGCCGAGGCCGCGGCGCAACTGCTCCATCCGTCCATCTGCCAGATCATCGACTACGGCGAGCTGGACACCACGGTGTATCTGGTGATGCCGTACATGGCCGGCGGATCGCTGGCCGACCGGATCGTGAAAGGCGGCACCGTGGGTCCTCACCAGGCGGCGGTGATCGGCGCGCAGGTGGCCGTGGGCCTCGACTACGCGCACCGCCATGGCATCGTGCACCGCGACGTCAAGCCCGACAACATCCTGTTCGACGAGGACGACAACGCGCTCATCACCGACTTCGGCATCGCGACCGCTCGCTTTCACAACCGCCTAACGATGACCGGCCGCGCGATGGGCACACCGCACTACATGTCCCCCGAACAGGCGATGGGCAAACTGGTGGACGGGCGCAGCGATCTGTACTCGGTGGGCGTGCTGCTGTACGAGATGCTGGTGGGATTTCCGCCGTTCGACGGCGCCGATTCGTATTCCATTGGCTACAAGCACGTGCACGAAACGGCGGCGTCGCCCGACGTGGTGGATTCGCGCACGCCGCCGGCGCTGGCCACGATCGCCATGAAGTGTCTGTCCAAAAATCCCGCCGAGCGCTTCCAGCGTGGCAACGACGTGGCGGATGCGCTGATCGGCTACCTCGCCCAGTCCCAGGGGCCGGAAGGACTGCGCACCGCCTGGCTCTCCCGCCGGCTCGGCATCACTCCGACCTCCCGATGAGACTCGAGCACGAGATTTTCCGGATCCACACCAAGCACACCTTCACTATTTCGCGCGGCGGCGCCAGCGAATGGCGGGTGGTGATGGTGAAAGTCATAGACCGCGACGGCGTCGAGGGCTGGGGTGAAGCGGCGCCCAGCCGCTACTACGGCGAGAACGCCGACACGGTGGTCGCCGCGCTGGCGCAGTTCGCGCCCGTGTTGGAGTCGGCGGACGCGTGGGCATTGGAGGACATCGAAGGCGAATTGAGCGGCGCGATGCGCGGCAACGCGGCGGCCAGGAGCGCGGTGAGCTCGGCGCTGCACGATCTGGCGGCCAAGCGTCTGGGCGTGCCGGTCCACCGGATGCTCGGGCTCAACCCTGCCCGCGCGCCCCGGTCGAGCTTCACGATCGCCATCGCCGCGCCCGACGAGCTGCGCCGCAAGGTCCTCGAAGCGGCGAGCTACCCCATCCTGAAGGTCAAGTTGGGCGGCGAGCGCGACGAGGAATCGCTGCGCGTGATCCGCGACGCTGCGCCTAACGCAACCCTTCGCGTGGATGCCAACGCCGGCTGGACGGCCAAACACACGCTCCGCATGATGGACTGTCTCGTGGCACACCGCGTGGAGTTCGTCGAGCAGCCGCTCCCTCCGCACGACCTCGAAGGCCTCAAGTTCGTGCGCGACCGCTCGCCGCTTCCGATCATCGCCGACGAGTCGTGTCTGGTGGCCACGGACATTCCGCGCCTCGCGGGCGTGGTGGACGGGATCAACATCAAGCTCGCCAAGTGCGGCGGGCCGCGCGAGGCGATCAAGATGGCGGCCACGGCGCGCGCCCACGGCATGCTCGTGATGATGGGCTGCATGATCGAGTCGAGCCTCGGCATCAGCGCGGCGGCGCACCTGGCGCCGCTGCTGGACTACGCCGACCTGGACGGCGCGGCGCTGTTGGGCGACGATCCGTTCCGCGGTGCCTCCATCGATGGCGGTGTGATCGCGATTCCCGACGCGCCGGGTCTGGGCGTCACGCGCGTGGCCCGGTGATGTCGCGCGCCCGCGGCGTCGGCCGCTGAGCGGCGGTCTCATGGCCGAGGCGCCGGCGCGCCTCATCGAGGTCGCGCTCCCCCTGCCGCTGTTCCAGTCGTTCACCTACGCGGTGCCGGCGGCGTACGAACGTGTGCCGGAACCCGGTGCGCGCGTGGTGGTGCCGGTGCGCGGCGCGCGGGCCATCGGCATCTGCCTGGGGCCGAGCGCGGGCGGCGGCGCCGGCACGCGCCTGCGCGATGTGTTGGATATCCCCGACCCGGAGCCGGTGTTCTCGCCGGCCCTGTTCGACCTGTGCCGCTGGGCCGCCGACTACTATATCGTACCGTTAGGCATGGTGATGCGCGCCGCGCTCCCCGCGCTGCTCACCGGAGCCGCCGTGCCGCGCCCGGCCCAACGCACGCAGCGCATTCTCGTGCAGCGCGGCGAGCTGCCCACACTCACCGAGCGCGAGGCCGTCTTCGCCCGCGCCAAACGCCAGCGCGAACTGTACGAAGTGCTCGAAGGATTGGGCGGCCACGCCGAGATCGCCCATCTCACCGCGCATCTCGGCTTTTCCCCCGGCGTCGTGAAAGCGCTGGTGACACGAGGCCTCGCATCGGTGCAATCCACCGTCGTGGCCCGCGATCCCTTCGCTGCGCGAGCGGTCGCGCCGCCCGCCGCGCACACGCCCACCGACGCGCAACGCGCCGCCATCGATACCCTCGTCGCGGCGCAGCCCGCGCAAACGTTCCTGCTGCACGGCATCACCGGCAGCGGCAAAACCCTCGTCTACATCGAGCTGCTCCGCGACGTCGTCCTTCGCCGCGGACGCTCGGCGCTCGTCTTGGTGCCCGAGATCGCGCTCACGCCGCAAACCGTTGATCGCTTCCGCGCCGTGTTCGGCGATCAGGTGGCCGTGCTGCACTCCGCGCTCGGCGACGGCGAGCGCTACGACGCGTGGCTCGCGTTGCGCCACGGCGAGAAGCGCATTGCCGTTGGCGCGCGGTCGGCCATCTTCGCGCCATTGAACGATCTCGGCGCGATCATCGTGGACGAGGAGCACGAAGCGAGCTACAAGAACGGCGAGACCCCGCGCTATCATGCGCGTGAGCTGGCCGTGGTGCGCGCCAGACTCGAGGGCGCCATCACCGTGCTCGGCAGCGCGACGCCGAGTCTGGAGAGCTGGCAGAATGCCGCGGCGGGGAAATACCATCTGCTCACGCTCCCCGCGCGCGTGGGAGAGGCCCGTTTGCCCGCGGTCGAGGTCGTGGACCTTCGCCGCGCGCACGAGGCGGCGGCGTTCGCCCTTCCCGGCGACGGGCCCGGCGCCGCCGCCGCCCGTGCCGCATTCCGCCGTGTGTTCAGCGAGCCGCTCGAGGCAGCGTTAGGCGAGCGGCTGCAGCGCGGCGAGCAGAGCATTCTACTCCTCAATCGGCGCGGCTACGCGTCGTTTCTCCAGTGCGACGCGTGCGGCGACGTGCGCAATTGCCCCAACTGCAGCATCAGTCTCACGTACCACCGGAGTCCCGAACGGCTGGTGTGCCACTATTGCCTGCATGAGGAGTCGGTGCCGCTCACGTGTCCCAAGTGCGGCGGGCCGGCCGTGCGACAGCGCGGGTTAGGCACACAGCAGGTCGAGCGGCTGCTGCTCGAACGCTACCCGTACGCGCACATCGCGCGCATGGATGTGGACACCACCAGCGGCAAATGGGCGCACGCCGAGATCCTCGACCGCGTGGGACGCGGCGAGATCGAGATTCTGTTGGGCACGCAGATGATCGCCAAAGGCCTCGACTTCCCCAATGTGACTCTCGTGGGTGTGATCGACGCCGACGTGGGGATCAACCTCCCCGACTTCCGCGCATCGGAGCGCGGTTTCCAGCTTCTGAGTCAGGTGGCCGGCCGCGCCGGACGCGGCCCGAAAGGCGGGGACGTGATCATCCAGACGCGCCTCCCCACCCACCACGCCGTGCAGTGCGCCGTGCGGCACGACTATCACGCGTTCGTGCGCGTCGAGCTCCTCACCCGTGAGAGTCCGCCGTACCCACCCGCCGTGCGCTTGGCCAACATCGTCTGCAGCGGTCTCGAGGAAGGCCCCACGGCCGCGCTGGCCATCGCCGCCGCCGAGTGGCTGCAGCGGCTCATTGCGGGCCGCTCGATTCAGGGCATCGCCCTCGTCGGGCCCGCGCCCTGTCCGATCGACCGAATCAAACGACGATGGCGGTGGCACGTATTGCTCAAGAGCCGGCATCCGGCGGCGTTGACGCGCGTCGCGCGGTATTTCGTCCAACGATTCGAGATCCCGCGGGAGATACCGCGCGCCGCACAGGTGAGAATTGCGTTGGACAGGGATCCGGTGTCGCTGTTGTAGCGGCAGGAAGAAGGGAGGAGGGAAGAGGGGGGAGGTAAGAGCGGGAGGGGGAGGGGGAGGGGGAGGGGGGAGAGGGGAGCCATCCGGTTCAGATAAGGACTCTTTCGCTGTCCTAGTTCTCCACCGCAGAGACGCAGGGGACGCAGGAGGAGGATTGGCACCGGTGAAGTAACGGGTCCTGCGCCCGCCACTACAGGCGATTCACCATCCGGACTATTCCATCTTTGAGTCGTGCGACGTTGAAGTTGATCACTAGCCCGACGCGATGGTCACTCAATTTGAGTTGCGACAGGAGTTGGGCCTCGTGAACGGGAAGGATCTTCGCGACGGCCTTGATCTCGACTACGACGCAGGCCTCCACCAGCAGATCGATCCGATAGGCAAGATCGAGGTCGAGTCCGTCGTATCGCACCGGCATCGGCACTTCGGCGCGCACCCGTATGTCTCGCTTTCCCAGCTCGTGCGCGAGGCAGACCTGGTACGCCCGCTCCAGCAACCCGGGGCCGAGTACCGAATGGACCTTTATGGCGGCGTCCACGACCTCTCCGCTCACATCGTTGATGTGCATGCCGCTGAAATATCGTTGGTGCGTCAGTCCTCCGTCACGCAACCAAACGAGGGCGGTCATGTCGTCCGACTCTGCGACTCGGCGTACCACACAATTCCTCGCAAGCCCTTAACTGAACGCATTGGAGGTAAGAGAGAATAGTAGAGAGTAGGACCCGGACAGACCGATGTCCCCTCTGCCCCGCGTCGCTGTTCTCCAGGGGCTGCATTCCTAGTAGGTTTGGGTTGTGACCCCCTTCAATCATCCCGATTTTTCCGATCCGCGATTCGCCGTCTGCCCTGAGGCACGCTTCGTTCCCGCGCCCGCCGATGGCGTGTTGCCCGAAGGCTTTTTCTCCACCACCAACCTTCCCACCTACGTCCGGGTGGGCGACGCGTGGCGCATGCCGCGCGAGCCGCGCATGGATGGCGCGTTGGTCCTCGATGGCGAGGGCGTGCTGTGGGTGAAGGAAATGCGGCGGGTGACGCGCGGCGAGCCGGTCGCGGTTGGGCGCGCCGAGGATGGCTCGGAGGGCATCTTCGTCTACGCCGACGCATTCCTCGGCGAGGCCGCCGAGGGCGCGTTCAATTTTATGACCAGCGCGGTCTCGCGCGAGAAGCCGATCGACTACGCGCTGATGGCTGGCCTGTTGATCGACGAGCGCGAGCGCGGCGGGTATCCGGTCTGGGTCACCGGCCCTGCGCTCGTGCATTCGCGCGCCCGCATGGACATGACGTGGTTCATCGAGCACCACTTCGTGGCCGCGCTGCTCGCCGGGAACGCGGTCGCGGTGCACGACATCGAAGCGTCGATCTTCGGCACCACGTTAGGCATGACCGGCAAGGGGCAGTCCACCGAGGGCGGTCACGGCACGCACATGCGCGCGATCAACAAGGTGCGCGCGGCGGGATCCATCACGGCCGCGGTAGAGCAGGGCATCGTCACCGACGGCATCATGCACGCGTGCGTGCGGCACGGCGTGCCGTATGTGCTCACCGGCTCGATCCGCGACGACGGTCCGCTGCCCGACGTCATCAACGATTCCGTCGCCGGCCAGGACGCGATGAAGGCGCACACCGTCAAGGCGACGATGGCTATCCTCATCGCCACGGCCCTGCATGCGATCGCCACCGGCAACATGCTCCCGGCGTTTGTCACCGAACCCGACGGCTCGCTCCGCGAGCTGCCTACCATCTGCGTGGACTCGTCGGAGTTCGTGGTGAGCAAGCTCAAGGATCGTGGGACGCATCAGGCCTTCGGGGTGGTGACCAACGCACAGGACTTCATGCACATTCTGCGGTTGTACGTGGAGCGTGAGCTTGACGCGCGCGGCATGCAGCGGCCGCGTCCGGAAGCGGTGGCGGCGCGATGACCATCGAGACCCGCGAGCGATTTCTGCGAGCCATCGCCGAGCGGCTGAGCGCCGGCCGCGTGGAAGAGGTGCACCTGTTCCCCGTGCTGCGTCAGGGCGGCACGGAGAGCGCGGTCGCGGTGATTGCCGTCCGCCGCGCGCCCCCGGAAGCGCCCGTGGACGGCGCGGACGCGCCGCCGCCGCCGCCCGGCCCCGCGGAGCCCGCGGCGGGCCCCGAGCGCCTAACGGTATACCGGGCCACCTACCGCCTGGTGCTCAAGGGCCCCGAGCGCGGCACGTGGGACGTTGGCGTGATCGAGGAGGCGGACGCGCCGCGCCTCACGGTGGGCCGGGTGGTGCGCGGGGTGCACGAGCGCTCGGGCGGCGGCGACGACGAACCGGAGCGACTCGGCGGCGATGCGTTTCGCGCCGCGGTGTCCGACGAGCCGTGGACGGCAGTGCGCTGAGCGACGCGTTTCGCGTCTACCTGCGCAATCACAATTTGCCCGTGACGCCGCAGCGATTGGCGGTGGCCGAAGTCGTGTCCAGTCGTGAACGCCACGCCAGCGCCGACGAGATCGCGCGCGCGCTGAGCGCCGGCGGCCGCGCGGTGGGCACGGCCACGATCTATCGCACGCTGGAGCTACTGGTGCGCAGCGGACTCGTGATGGAGCGGGACTTTGGCGAGGGGTTCAAGCGTTACGAGAGCGCGCGCGGGATGCCGCAGCACGAACACCTGTTCTGTACGACGTGCGGCGCCGTGGTGGAGTTCGAGGACGACCGTCTCGACCGCATGTCCACACTGCTGGCCGAGTCTCACGGGTTCACGCGCAGCAGCCATCGGCTCGTGATTTACGGCGTGTGCGCCGCCTGCCGGCGGGCGTCCTGACGTGGGCGGCTCGGCCACGTTCGGCGTTGCCGTCGCGTTTTCCGCGGGCCTGCTGAGCTTTCTTTCGCCGTGCGTGCTGCCCCTCATCCCGAGCTACGTGACGTTCATCACCGGGATGAGCCTGGACGAGGTGCAGCGGTCGCGCCGCACGGCGCTGGTGCACGCGCTGCTGTTCATCCTGGGCTTCACCCTGATTTTCCTGGCGTTCGGCGCAACCGCCAGTGCGTTAGGCAGAGTGTTGCTGGCGGCCCGCGACTGGGTGTCGCGTGTGGGCGGTGTGCTGATCATCGTGTTCGGGCTCTATCTGTTAGGCGTGTTCGACAGCCGAACGTTAGGTCGCGAGCGCCGCATCCACTTCGCGCACAAGCCCGTGGGCTATCTGGGCACGGTGCTCGTCGGCGTCGCCTTCGGTGCGGGGTGGACGCCGTGCATCGGTCCCATTCTGGGCTCGATCCTGCTCTACACGTCCAGCGTCGCCGACCTGCGGCGCGGTCTGCTGCTGTTGTTCGTGTACTCGATGGGCCTCGCCATCCCGTTCCTGCTCGCCGCCCTGGCGATCGACCGCTTCCTCTCGACGTTCGCCCGCTTCCGGACCGCGATGGTCTGGGTCACTCGCGCCGGCGGCATCCTGCTCATCGTGATCGGGCTGTTGCTGGTGACGCAATATTTCACATTGCTGGCGGCCTATCTCCAAGCGTTGACGCCGGAAGCGCTGCGAAGCAGAATCTGACATCGGACCACGTGGGCCGCGGTGCAGATCGTGGTTGGACGACGAAGGTGTCCCCTCATACACGACAATTCGAGACGCGCGCACTAGTCTCGATGAGGCTCGGCGAGCCACCGCCGAATCTGCCCCGGCAGCTCCATCGAGCTGATCGGCTTCACCAACACCGCGCGACACCCGGCATCGAGACACCGCCGCATGACCTCCGGCTCATCGTGTCCCGTCACGGCCACGGTGACGGGAAACGCGGTGCCGGCGCGCGCGAGCTCGAAGAGCACCGTTAGGCCGTCCTCGCGGTCGAGCGTCAGGTCGAGCAGGATGACGTCGGGGGGGTCGCGCTGCACGGTGGACACGGCCTCGCCCACGCACGTGGCGGCGCTCACCCGATGTCCTGTTTCTTCCAACAGCACGCGGAGGGCGCCGATTACCAGCGCGCTGTCTTCCACCAGCAGGACGTGCGGACGGGCGTCAGGCGCCGGAATGCTCATCCACCGGCAGCGTGAAATGAAAGCGGCTCCCCGCGCCCAACGCGCTGTCCAGCCAGATCCGGCCGTTGTGCAGTTCCACGAACCTGCGCGCGATCGCGAGACCCAACCCCGTACCGTGATGTCCCCGCGACGGCGACGCGTCCACCTGCGCGAACTCGTGGAACACCAACTCGTGATGTTCGGGCGCGATCCCGATGCCGGTGTCGCCGACCTCGATCTCCACCGACGGGCCGCGCGACGTCGTCGGCCCGCTCCGCGCGGAAATCCACACGCGGCCGCCCGGCGGCGTGAAGTCGATCGCGTTGCCTAACAGATTGCCCAACACATGGGCGATTTTGTCGCGGTCGGCATGCAGCACGGGAAGCCCGGGCTCGATGTCCACCGTGAGCGCGTGCTTCCGCTTCGCCACCAACGCCTCGTTCAGCCCGCACACCTGCTCGATCACGTCGTCCAACGTGAACTCGGAATTGGCCAGCGTGAGCTGGTTCGCCGTGCCGCGCGCGTAGGTGAGAATCTCGTCCACCATCTCCAACAACCGGCGGCCGCCGGTAATGATGCCGGCGATGCTCTCCGCCTGCCGCCCGGAGAGCGGGCCGAGTATCCCATCGCGCAGCATCTCCGCATGCGTCACCACCGCCGTGAGCGGTGTGCGCAGGTCGTGCGAGATGTTGGCGAGAAATTGGGTCTTGAGCGCGCCCTGATTGCGAAGCTCGGCGATGGTCCGCGCGAGATTCGTGTTCTGCTCCTGCAAACTCTCGAGCCGCCGCTCGAATGTCGACGAGTCCGTGTACGCGCGCGCCATGACGGTATTCTACCAACGCACCCCGCTCCGCGCCAACGCTCCCCGATACTCGCCGTGTTGTGACGTACGTCACGTTGACGTGCTCAAATTGACGTGGTTGGTCCCGCTGCCGGTCAGGGCGTTTAAGTTTCCGATGTGATCCTTGCCGGCGCG
>JANWIF010000046.1 GCA_025450035.1 Gemmatimonadaceae bacterium | reverse complement strand
TCACGTGATGCTCTTCGGTGTGTATCCGGTCATTGGGCGGCAGAGAATTCGACATCGGCGGCTCCAGGATTGAAGGTATGAGCGCGGTCGTCAGTCGTCCGCATCGAGGGCGAGCAGGTAAGAGGAAATAGCGCACCGGTATGACAAAGCTAAAAGGGGAGAGGGGGCAGTGGGAAGCTGCCGGCAACCTCCGACCATAGTTAGGCGAGCTTCCACTCCCGACTATCCCCTCGTATCTCTCGCTCCTTACCTCTCACCTCCCGCCTATGGCATGAGGTCCCCACACCGCCCGTCGAACCATTGCGCGGGATGCGTGAGCACGTCCGTGAGCTCGTGCATCACTTCGTGCTCGACGACCACGGTGTCCGATGCGTAGAAGTCGGCGAGAATGATGGTGTGCAAGGAGGGGTAGGTCACCGCCGCCGCGTAGCCGCCGCTGTCGGGGGCGACGACGCGCGACCCGGTAACGTGGTACCACTTGACGCGTGCGAAATCGCCCTGCAAGCCGGAGCATTGCTGCATCGATGCGTAGGTGTGCGCGTACCACGCCGGTGGCGTGAACGGCGTGGCATCGGCCAGCGACGCCGGAGCCGTGGGCGCGGGTGACGTGCACGATGCGAATAGTGCGGCGGCGAACAGCCAAGCGAGGCGGCGCATGGTGCCCTCGTGTGCAAACGCCGCGCCCTGGTCGCTCTCCTGCGGCGCAGGCATGCGAACGTGGCGGGGAGTTGCGGCGAAAGCTGCCCCATTGGGCTAACGCCCGCCAGAGAAGGATGTGGCGATGCCGGCGCAGCCTGAGTCAACACGTTACACCGGGCTCAACCGATGGATGCGCGCGTCGCAAGTGACGCGTGAGTCTGGCATCGCCCTTGCCTCGTTGAACGCGGTCGCCGTGACGCGGGTCCCTACCAGCCCACGCATTTCCCATCCTTGTTTGGAGGCTTCATGCACGGTTTCTCGTTGGCCGCCGTCGCTCGCTTGCTCCTGGCACTTGCCGCCCTGACCGCTCTCGCGGCCTGCGGCAGCGGTTCGACCGGAACCGGACCCAACACGGGAACGATCACCGTGACCGTCACGACGACGGGGTCCGACATCGATTCGTCGGGGTACGGCGTGTCCGTGGACAACGCGACCGCGCGGGCGATCGGCGTCAGCGATGCGCTCACCGTGAACGGCGTCTCGACCGGCAGCCACACGCTCACGCTTACGTCCGTGGGCACCAACTGCACCGTAGCGCCGTCGGCGTCGCAAACCGTGACCGTGAGCGTGGGAGCGACGGCGACCGCGACGTTCCAGATCGCCTGCGCCCTGCGGCAGATCGTTTTTGCGTCGTTCCCGGCCGACAGCGGGGACCTCTTCACTATCGCCTCCGACGGCAGCGCCGCCCACGCGCTCGCCGCGTCGCCGGGATTCGATGGACTGCCCGACTGGTCGCCTAACGGGCAAGTCATAGCCTTCTCGTCCAGTCGTCAGCACGCCGGACATGGCTTCGACATCTGGGCCGTGCATCCGGATGGATCGGGATTGCAGCGCGTGACGACGGCCGGCGGCGAAAACGGGTCCGCGGCCTGGTCGCCCGACGGAAACTCGGTGGCCTTCGCCTCGACACGGACCGACACGACGCAAGGTCACGCCGAGATCTGGCTGATGAGCGCCAACGGCACGAACCAGACGCAACTCACGCACGATGATGCGCTCGCCAACACGCCAACGTGGTCTCCTAACGGACAGCAGATTGCCTACTCGTCCAACGCGACCGGCACGACGCAGATCTGGGTCATGAACGCCGACGGCAGCGGCCCGCACCGCCTCACCGCCGACGCCTTCAACGACGCCGCCCCCGCATGGTCGCCCGACGGCACACAGATCGTCTTCCAGTCCGATCGTGATCGCACCGATGCCGATACGGCGCAGGTCGAGGTCTACGTGATGAGCGCCGACGGCAGCAACCCGGCCCGCTTGACGAACAGCGCCGGCTTCGATGGTACGCCATCCTGGTCATCGGACGGCAAGGAGATCGTTTTCGAAAGCTCCCGCACCGGTCACTCGGACGTGTTCGTGATGACCGCGTCCGGCGCGGACCAACGCCGCGTTACGAACAACGGAGCCGAGAACGGGACGCCGAGGTTTAGGCCTTAGCTACCACCCAGGCGTCAGCTGGAACCCCCACTGATTCTTCGCGTCCGGCCGCTGGAACGGATGCGCATACCAGACCTCGGCCACCAGATAGCCGAGGATGTTCATGCGCATACTGATCCCGGTACTGAAGACCGGGACGTCGCCTAACGACGTGGTCGAGAACTCGATGTTGGGCTTCTGGCCCGAACTCCACGCCAGGCCGGCATCGATGAACGGCGAGATCTCCGTCGCTACGTAGGGAAAGTTGATCAGCCCGAATTGGTCGGTGCCCAGGAGCGGGATGCGCAACTCCAGGTTCGCCACCGCCATTCTGCTGCCGATCAGCCGGTCGAACACCGGGCAACTGTCGGTAGCCGACGGCCGGCACTCGGCTTGCTGGAACGAGTTCACGTCGTATCCGCGCACCAGCGTCGGGTCGCCCACGTACATCGGGAAGAGCCGCGGATCCTGGGCGTCCGCCCCGTAGCGCCCGATGTGAATGGCGCGGAAGGCGAGCGTGATGGGTCGCATGAAGAAGTAGCGGCGATAGTCGCCGAGTACCGTCTCCATGTTCAGGTTGCCGAACGACGGGTCCACCTCCAATCGATATCGGGCGCCCGCGATCGGGGAGGTGAAGCCAAAGTACGAGTAGTCCCCAACCAGCGCCGCGCTCAGCGACCCGTAATTGAGCGTCGGGATGCCCGCCGAGACGTTCTCCTGCGTCTGACCGATGAGCTGCGATCCGTCCGCCGTCGTATAATACCGGTAGAGCGTCGTGGCGTAGCTCAGGTGGGTGAGCGACAGCCCGAACTCCACGCGCTGCGTCCTCGAGAACGGATACGACGTCGCGGCATTGAACTGATCGTACAACTGGCGAATCAGGAACTGCTCAAAAATCAACGCGTTCAGGGGCTGGCCGTTCTCCGTCAGGGTCGTGTCCTTCACGTCACCCTGAATGAACGGATACGGAGTGTGCGAAATCCCCACCTGCCAGTTCCAACGGTGGGCCATGTTGGCGTAAAACAACTGGCCGCCGAAATCCTGCAAATCGCCCGCGCCGCCGATCTCGGCGCCTATGATGTTGTTGCTCAGCTGATCGGCGAAGTATGCCTGCACGCCGCCGCCGGCGATGGTGCCGTAGGGGCCCACGCCAACACCCACACCCGGCGACCCGAGGTACTCGAGCGACATCTTCGGGTTGTACGGCAGCGTGGCATACTGCTCGGCCATCGGCAGCCCGGTCAACGGATCGCGGATACGCTGCGTGATCTCGCCTAACTCAACGACGCGCAGCGGAGGCATCGTCCCGGCAATCGACGACGTGTCCGCCGTTGGAGACAGCAGCGTGCCCTGCGCCTGGTTGGCCTCGAGCCGGTGAAGCGCGTACCCGCCGTGCTCGAACACCGAAAACACCATGCGTCCTTCCTGTTTGGCCACGGACAGCGTGGGAGACAGCGCAGTGATGCCGCTGATCCCCGTCGCCACGTGCGTGACCTGGTAGATCTCGCCGGTCGCCAAAGTCAGACGATAGATGTCGTCGAACCCGATGCGATCGGAGACGAAGTACAGGTCTTTCCCATCGGGAGAAAACTGCGGGTTGATCGACTTGGCGTCGGGGAACACGGGCACCAGCGTGATGGCGCGCGTGTCCATGTTCATCATCGCCAGGTGCATCGGCCCATACTTGAGCGTGTCGAGATTCGTGAGCGGCCCGGAATCGGTCACGAACGCTATGGTATGGCCGTCCGGCGAGAACGTCGGCTGGATGTCGGCGTACCGATCGTGGGTGAGCTGTTCCTGGGTTCCCGCCTTCAGATCGTACAGATAGAGATCGCTGATGCCGCCGGCCATGCCGGAAAAGGCGAGCTTGTCGTTCGGCCCCCAGGTGACGTCGGTGATCGCGCCCACACCTTGCTTCGGCTTGATGCGCCGGATGATGTCCTTCCGATCGACGTCGAACACGTCGATCTCGTTCATGCCATCGGCGAACACGATGAAGGCGAAATCCTTGCCATCGGGCGACCACGTCCCGGAGGAATTACCGAAGTTGATCGCGTCGAAGTGCTGATCGTTGTTGGGACCCGTCAGCTTCTTCAGGATCTTCCCGGTTTCGGCATCGGCCACGTAGAGATCGATGCTGAGGAGCCCACGACTCGTGTAGAACGCCACGTACTTGCCATCGGGGCTGACCGATGGCGAGACATCGAAGTCGCCGTACTTGCTGCTGGGACGCAGCAGCCGCTTGCCGAGCGAATCGGGCACCTGACGCCCTTGCATGAGCGGAAGGTACGCCTCGCGAATTGCCGTGAGCCATTGCGCGGACAGCGTGTCGCTGCTCATGCCCAGGGCGCGGCGAATGCCCTGGTCGAACCCGCCCTGCAGCGACATGCGATAGAGCTGCTGCACGACGTCGTCGCCCCACCGGCCGCCGACGTATGCCCAGAGCGCCTCGCCGTATCGGTACGGGAAGTACCGTGGATCGGTGCTCAGTTTCTTGATCGTCGGGATGTCGTTGCGCAGCGCCGCATCGCGCATCCACATGGCCGTGTTCGGGTCATAGCGTCCGATCGAGAGATATTCCGCCATGCCCTCGATCAACCACAACGGCAGCCGTTCTAACGCAACCATGCCGCCGCCGCGCATCTTGCTGGCGATATCGTACTGGAAGACGTGCGTTAGCTCGTGCCCGATGACGTGGTCGTTTTCCGCGTACGATCCTTGGAACGGCAGCACCACGCGGCTGCGCGTCCCTTCGGTTACACCCTGGGTCCCTTGATCGATGAAGCCGCCGATGATGTTGGTCTGCTCGAAGTCCGAGTGATCGGCGTACAGGATGATCGAGCGCCGGTCGAATTCATCGATCAGTGTTTTGCTATGCCGGGCGTACCACCGCTCCGCCATGCGCGCGGCGTCGACGGAGGCCAAGGACTCCGCCGGGTAGTAGTAGATATCGAAATGCGGCGTCTTGAGGCGCCGGAACTTGAAACTCTCATACTGAACTTTGTTGCGGCCGAAATACTGCGCCGCGGCGGGTAAGGTCAGGACGGCCATCAGCCCGATCGCGATCGACGCTGCAATCGCGACGCTTCTGCCACCTGTGATTCGTACGCTCGGCACGGTTGCCGACCTCTCGTCGGGGGGGGGAGGGGGGGAGGCGCGAACGGCTTCATTTCGTCTCGCGCAATCGTCATACCAATCCACGGGACACGGATACCGTTCGTTCGCAGCCGCGCCCTACTCCACATTACGATACTACACGCGAGCCCTTACGGAAGATGGGCGACGCGCCTCGATTGATGGCGCGGGCGATGACTGACCGCAAAGGGACACACTCTGCGTCTCCCGCCGAGGACGCCGCGCACGCGCGGCGCCCTGGCCGACGCCGGCCGCGAAGTCTATCGTTCGGCGTGACGCTCCACCGTTCCGCTCTCCGGGCCGCTGCCCACCCCCACCCCGCATGACCGATCGTTTCAGGTTTCTGGTTCGGTACTTCACGTTCTGGACCGCGCTGTTCGTCGTTGCGCGTCTCATCTTTCTGGCCTACCAGCACAGCGCCGCCACGGGACTTGGCGCCCGTACGCTTGCTTTGGTCGTTGTGCACGGATTCCGCATGGATCTTTCAGCGGCCGCGTACGCTACGGTGCTTCCCGGCGTGCTGGTGGTGTTGGGCCTCCTCGTGCCTCCCCGCGCCGTGCGCCGGGGGGTCGGCGTGTACACCGTGGCAGTGATTGTCGTGGTGGCGTTGCTCACCGTAGGCGACCTCGGCATCTATGAGGCGTGGGGCTACCGACTGGACGCGGCGCCGTTCGCCTACCTGCGCACGCCGGTTGAAGCGATCGCCTCTGCGGAGTCGTCGCCGGTGCTGCTGTTCGCTGTCGTGGCCGGGGTGTTTGCGGCCGTCGCGATCGTCGCGTACCGCCGGCTTGTCGCTCCCCGTCTGGATGCTGGGCGCCGGCCAACGGCGTTGGGCGCGGCGATCGCACTCGTGGCCACAGCCGCGCTCATCATTCCCATCCGCGGTGGACTCCAGTGGACGCCGCTCAACCAGAGCGGCGTCTACTTCTCCAGCCAGGAATTCGCCAACCAGGCGGCGCTCAACGTGCCTTGGAACCTGGTCCACTCGCTCACCACGGCCGGGGCGACGGAACACACCGATCCGTACACGGCGCTCGACGCCGCAACCGCGCGCCAGGTGGCCGACAGCCTCTTCGCGGCCAGCGACACCGCCGCACCGCGGCTGCTCACGATGCATCGGCCAAACGTCGTGCTCATCATCTGGGAGAGTCTGACCGCCAAGGTGGTCGCTCGGTTAGGCGGAGTGCCGGGGGTGACGCCGCACTTCGATTCGCTCACCCACGAGTGGCTGTTCTTCGATCACTTCTACGCGTCGGGCGATCGCAGCGCGAAGGGGCTGGTGGCCATTCTGGGCGGATTCCCCCCGCTCCCCCACATCCAGATCATGAACGAGCCCAATCGCGCCGCACAGTTGCCGATGCTGAGCCGCGACCTCCGCGCGGCCGGGTACGAGACGTCGTTCTACTATGGCGGCGAGCTGGCGTTCGCCAACATCAAATCGTATCTCCTCGACGGCAAGTTCGACCATCTGATCGGGGAGAGCGCCTTCCCGAAGAGCGAGCGCAATTCCAAGTGGGGCGCGCACGACCAGTACGTGCTGGGACGACTGCTGCACGATGTGGGTGCGATGCGGCGGCCGTTCTTCAGCACGTTGTTCACCCTCAGCAGCCATGAGCCGTTCGAAGTGCCTATGCGCCCGGTGTTTCCGGGCCGCGACGTGACCCACGAATTTCTCAACGCCCACGCCTATGCCGACCGCAGCATCGGTGCGTTCATTCGCGCCGCCCAACGAGAGCCGTGGTGGGACAGTACGCTCGTGATCATCCTCGCCGACCACGGGCATCCGCTCCCCGAGCTGCCGCTGATGCACGGCACGGCGGCCGAGGCGCGGCAGCACATCCCCATGCTGTGGTTAGGCGGGGGGCTGGCCCCGCGCGACTCGGTGGTGGATCGATTCGGCGCGCAGACGGATCTCGCTCCCACGCTGCTGGCGCAGCTCGGGCTGCCGCACGCGCGGTACGCCTTCGGCCACGACTTTCTGGCGCGCGATGCGACGTCATTCGCGTACTTCTCGTACCTGGATGGCTTTGGCATCGTTGACCAACGGGGGAGTCTGGTCTACGACGCCGTTGGCAAACGCGTAACCGAGCAGGCGGGTGACGTGGGAAAGCCGGAGCTGCGCGCTGGACAAGCGCTGCTCCGGCTCTCGTATCAGGCGTATCTCGACAAGTGAGTCAGCAGTGCACGCGCTCCCGCAGCGCGGCGCGGGCGCCACACGTCATTGCACGATCACTACGCCCGTATCCGCCCGGATGGAGTCGTCGAGATAGGTATACGTGCCGGCGCGGATGAACACGGCGAATTTGCTCTGGCCCTGGGCAATCGCTCCGCTGGGTGCCAACGAATCAGGGGACAGCGCCGCGATGAAACTGAACGCATGGGACCCTTCGCTGGAGGTCCAGGTCACCGTGTCCTGCACCTTGGACTGAGTCGTCTCGGGAGTAAAGCCGGTGTTGCTGATACTGATCGCGTGATTGACGGGGTGCGGATTGATATTCGGCCCGGTGGAGCTGCCCCCGCACGCCGCCAGCGCCACGAGTGAACCGGCGGCGAACAAACTTCTGCGCATTGCGTCCTCCAGTGCGTGATCGGTGCGCTGCATGTCTGCCGGGCAATGTTGCCGATGGTGGGTGGGCACGGCCCAGGAGTGCCCTCCTGAGAAGCAATTCTCTTGCCGGGCCGCCGTTGGCGTGGCGCCGTATCTGCTATGCACCCAGCGTCGCCGGGGTCAGGGAGCGGACCACACGAGTGCGACACCGCCCGCGATGGGAGCCACTCCGGACGGCACCAGCCACCGTTCGAGGGCATTCCGAGGATGGCGATGATTGTACCGCTCCACGAGCAGGCCGCTGTACTCACCCACGAGCGCGCCCATGGCCACGTCGCTCATCCAGTGGCGATCCTTGTAGGTACGCGAGAGCCCGACGAGGGTCGCCACTCCGTACGACAGCGGCGTCACGAATCGCGCGGCGTGCGGCCAGTGGACCGGTCCCTCCCCCGCGATCACCGATGCGAGGGCAAACGCCGCGCTCGTGTGGCCCGACGGGAAGGACGTGTCTCCGGCGCCGGTGAAGCCATTGAGCGGCGAGTACTCGTCCTGGTCGGGCGGCAACACGTATGGGCGATGACGGCCAACGACGCCCTTCATCAGCTCCGTGGCCGCGGCGCTGAGCAGCAGGGCCTCCGTCGCGTGCAGCCCAACCGAGCTCACGGTGCGACTGCCGGCGATGCGTCCCACCGCATAGGTGCCGAGGCTGAGAATCACGGTGCCCGGGTCCCCCAGGAGGGAGAAGTCGTTTGCCGCTGTGTGCAGGGTCCCGTTGCCCTGCAGGCTCGGCGTGGTGAAACGGCCGCGCAACCATTCGTCAGCGGGCATGATCGCGAGCGTGCCGGCCACGAGCGCGCCGGCCACGATGGCATCGTGCCGGGTGAACAGACTCTGCCGGTGCAGCGCGCTGCTGTCCGCCGCCTGCGCCCCGGCCGGCGCGACGGCGCCCATCGCGCCTAACGAGGCGAGGGCGAGCGCCATGACGCGCCTCAATGACACGTGCGCACCCGCCAGGCGAGGTCGTTCGCGCTCTTCCACATGAGATCGCCGGCCCATGCCGCCTTGCCCTGCCTGTTGACTAACGACATCTCGCAGTCGCGCGCCAGCAGCACTCGCCCGTTAGGCGCCCGGAGCGCAAGGTGCATCAGCATCGGCGTCGGCGGAGGGAGCATCCCGTGGTACGTCGTCTCGACGTCGATGCGCCCGCCGCCCGGCGCGAGCCGGGCCGCCGCGGGTGCGAATTTGAGCGCCCGTCCGTTGAGGCGGCTCCACTGGACGTCGAGGGTGAGCGTGTCCCGCGCTAGCGGATCGGTGTAGCTCACGGACACCGTCATCGCCATCCACGTGGAACGCAGCACGGCCACCGACGTGATGGCCGCGTCCTGCGTGGCGGCGCGCAGCGTGGACGCCGCAATCGTGAACGCGGCGCACACGAACACCAGCCTGCGCGCCCACTGCCGCCAGCGTGCGGGCGCTCGCGCGCTAGCGACGCGGCGCGTGCCCCCCCCCTTCGGTATCGTCATCGACAATCCCTTGCCCGGCCGGTACGGCGTGATGCGAGAAGAAGTCGAGCATCGTCGGCGATGCGTAAAGCTCGCGTGTGGGAAGATGCCCGAATAGCCAGCTACGCCGCCCGCCCGGCCACTCGTGTTCACCACCCACCAGGGTATAGAACACCACAGCCGTGCCGTTGGTGCAGTCGAGGTACTCCACCTGTATCACATTGCCGCTCTTCGATCGCTTCGGCGGCTGCGGGCAGCCGTCATGCCGGGCCCAGAACGCCACCGCCTCGGGCGCCGACAGGTAGGACACCGGCGCGCCCGGCACGCGCTCCCCGTGATTGTCGTAGGGAATCACGTCATCAGCCGTGCCGTGAATGATCAGCGCCGGCAGAGGCCGGCTCGACCCGCACGTCGAATCGGGCATCTCGCCGGCGATGATGGCGAACCCCGATATCTTGTCGGCCAATTCGCAAGCGATGGTGTACGTCATGATGCCGCCGTTAGACACTCCGGCCACGAACACACGCGTGCGATCGAGGCCGGGCACGCGGGCCAGCGACCGAATCAACTCGTCCATGAAGTGCACGTTGCGCAATACGGTCGCGCGTCCGTCGGCGGTGGTGTCGCCGGTGGGCCAATCGAGAAACTCCACGCCCAATGTGCCGCTGCCGTCGGGATAGGCAACGGCAAACCGCCGTTTGTCGGCCGCATCGTTGAGCTCGGACTGTTGGGCCAACCAGCTTCCGTTGGTCCCGCTCCCATGGAGCACGATCAGCACGGGCATCGGCGTCTCCCCGCGCCGCCCGTACGAGCTCGGCAGGTGCAGCAGGTATGTGCGCGCGGCGGTGCCGACGGTGAGCGTATGATACGAATCGCCCGCCTTCAATGCGCCGGGAACGAGCGGTCGGGCGCCGACGAGCCTGGCACAACCGCCGAGCGAGAAAGTCGCTGCCACGCAGGCGGACCAGGCGACCGAGCGGCGGCCGCGTGTTCGCAAACTCAGAATGACGGGTCGGTAGGAGAAGGCGATCACGACGATCGAACGTGTCTGGTCATCCCCCTGTTTGCATCGGACGGGGGGCGGCGAGCACATTGCAAAGTATCGACACACGGGCTCGCGCGCTCGTATTCCTTGCGCTGCGTCCCGCGGGACGGTGCCAAGTACGACACGCTACCCCAAACTCGAGCTGAACTCTCATGACGATCTGCGGTAATAGACGCGGCACAATGCTTCCACTCGCCATATCGCTTGCAGCGGTCATTACGTGCGGCACCGTGGCCGCGAACGCCCAGCAAACCGACACCGTCCCACAGAAGTTGGCCCCCGTGGTTACGGTCACGCGTGAAAAAGGACGATCCCCCCTCGAGGTGCCGTTTGCCGTCTCGACCACACAACCCGACAGCGCGCGCCCCGGACAAAAGCACACCCTGCTCGACGAAACACTCTTCCTGCTTCCGGGTGTCACGGTCTCCAATCGTAACAATCCCAGCCAGGATCCCCGCGTCTCCATCCGCGGATTCGGCGCGCGTTCGGCGTTCGCGGTGCGCGGCATCCGCATACTGCGCGACGGCATGCCGCTCACCCTCGCCGATGGATCTACCCCGGTCGACTATTTGGACCTCGAGTCGGTGGGAGAGATCGAAGTCATCCGGGGCAGCGCATCCGCGCTGTACGGCAACGCGTCGGGCGGCGTGATCGACGTTCACTCGGCGCCCCCGCCAGCAGCTCCGTTTGCGGGCGGCGTGCGCGGTTTGGGAGGGAGCAATTCGTTCCAACGCTGGACGGGCATCTTTGGCGGTACCGATGGACCGGTGGGATATCTGGGCGACTTCAATTACACGGATCAGAACGGGTCTCGCGACCACTCGCGGCAACGGGTGACCAGCGGCTACGGCCGCGCCGCATGGACGACGGGCAAGACGAACCTCGCCTTCCAGGTCCTGGGCTTCGACGAACCACTGGCCGAGAATCCGGGGGCGTTGACCCGCGCCCGCCTCGACAGTGCTCCAACGATGGCCGATCCGCAATCCGTGCTCAAGCGTGCGCGAAAAGTCGTCTCGCAGGTCCAACTGGGTCTCTCCGCTGACCGGCCGGTGGGCAGCGGCCAGCTCACGGCAAACATTTACGGCGGCACGCGCGATCTGTACAACCCCCTCACCTACGCAGTCGTGGACTTGGGGCGCGCGTCGTACGGCGGTGGAGCGCGGTTCGCGCAGAAAGTGAGATTCATCGGACTCGATCATAATCTCACCTTCGGCGCCGACGTCGCCCAGCAGAGCGACCACCGGCGAAACTGGGCGAACTGCAATGCCGTGGCGACGTCGCCCTCGTGCCCCACGCCCGGACAGGAGCAGGGTGTCATCCAGATCGACCAGAACGAGGACGTCTCGAGCATAGGACCGTATCTGCGCGACGAGCTTGGGTTCGCCAACCGCTACTTCGTGACACTCGGCGTACGCGCCGACTACGTGCGCTTTCAGGTCCACGACCACCTCATCACCGAAACTGATCCGGACAATTCGGGGAACCGGACACTTCATGCGGTCAGTCCCATTGGCGGCGTGTCGTGGCGCTACCGTCCGCTGCATTCCGTCTACGCCAACGTGTCCACGGCATTCGAGACGCCGACCACGACGGAGCTCGGTACTCAGCCAAGCGGAGCGGCGGGGCTCAACCCGGATCTGCAGCCTCAGTATTCCACCACCTATGAGGTCGGAGCAAAGGGTATCGCATTCCTTCATCTACGGTATGATGCGTCGGTGTTCGACACCGAGGTGCGCGACGAGCTGATTCCGTACCAGGTTCCGGGCAGCAGCGGCCGCGTGTTCTACCGCAACGCGGGACATACCCGGCGTCAGGGCATCGAGATCGGCATCAGTGCGTTGGTTGGCGACTTCACGTTGGGCGGCTCGTACACATTGTCGCATTTTCGCTTCCAGCAGTTCGTGGTGGACAGCGCGAGCTACGCCGGCAATTCCATCCCCGGCATCCCGGTCGACCAACTGCAACTCTCGGCTACCTGGAAGCGCGGCGGGTACTTCGTGTCGCTCGAAGGGATTGCCGAGAGTAAGATGTTCGTGGACGACGGCAACACGACGGCCGCACCGGGCTATTCGATCATGAGCATTCGTCTGGGAGGGACGTCGCTGTTCGGCCAGCCGTCGATTTCCCCGGTGTTGGGGATCTCGAATCTTTTCGACGCGCGCTACGTGGGTTCGGTGTCCGTGAACGCCTCCCTCGGCAAGTTTTTCGAACCCGCGCCGGGTCGAACCCTCTTTGCCGGATTGAGCGTGAACATGGGTCGTTAGCCGCGCTTCGCGGCGGCCGGCGCGCGGCACGCCAGCCTGCTGCGTTCGGCGGATGGCGATGCGGGCCCGCGTCAGCTGAACAGCAGTCCGTAGGCGAGCAGCGCCAGCACCATGGCGCTGATCGCGACATAGAGACGGTCTTTCCGCTTGGCAAACGCCACGAGGGTCAACGCGACCCGCGCGATGGGCGTGGCGATGAGCAGCACGATGCCCAGTTGGATGATGGCTTCGGGTTCTCCTGCGGCGACGCCGCGCCCTATGTGGGCGAGCGACCGGAGTGGCGAGGACGCGCCGAGGAACGTGCGATAGTCGGGTTGCGTGCTCCCCGCATGGAGGAGATACATCACGCCGCCGATGAGCGCCACCGCAGCCGCGATGAGCACGCCCACGCGCAGCAGGTTGCCGACGACGTGCTCCGTGCGATCGTCGGCGGCGGAGTGTCCCGACGCGAGCGGCATGGGTCAGACCCTCCCCGTGAACGCGTTGAACAACAGCTCGACTGCCATGGCCGCGACCACGATGCTGAACACCAGGCGGAGCTTCTGGGTATTGAGACGCGGGAGTGCGCGCGCGCCGACGAGCGCTCCAACAAGCACGCCCAGCATGACTGGAAACGCGAGGCCCGGCACGATATAGCCGCGGTGCAAATAAATCCCCGCGCTGGCTGCTGCCGTGACTCCGATCATGAAGTTGCTGGTCGTGGTCGACACCTTGAAGGGCAGGTGCATCGCGCGATCCATGGCCAACACTTTCACGACGCCCGAGCCGATGCCCAATAATCCGGACAGCACGCCGGCGATGTACATGAGCGCGAACCCGAACGGTACGCGCTGCACAAGATACGACTGCGGACCCTGACTCGTGGGATACGCGGAATCGAGTCGCAGCCGGCGCGACCACGGATCGGGCGGTCCATCGGCCACGTGGTCAACTCGCGCTCGCGTGGACTGCCATGCCGAGTGGAGAAGCACCAGACCGAAAATGATGGCCACCACCTTGGGAGCGATGATGCCGGCAATCACCGCGCCGGTAACCGCGCCCACCGTCGTGGCCACCTCGAGGACCATTCCGAGGCGGACGTTTGTGTACCCTTCTTTCACGTACGCCGCGGCGGCGCCCGAGGACGTGGCGATCACCGACACCAACGACGTGCCGATGGCGTAGCGAATGTCGACGTGAAAGAGCAGGGAAAGCATCGGAACGATGATGATTCCACCACCGAGGCCGGTCAGTGCACCCAGCAGGCCGGCGCTGAGCGCGCCTAGGAAGATGAGTGCGGTGAGTTCGTAGACGGACATGGTCGCGATGCGGGAGGGACGGGCGTGGTGCGCACTAGTCTACTCGTTCGACCCGATGCGCACAAAGAGCGCCGCGGTTTGCGATCGCCTTGCCCGATGGCGCAAGTCGAGAGCACATTCCAGCGCACGCGTCCACGATGGAGGAAACATTGAGCACGTTTCTGCGGGCTACCGAGATCCCGACGCAGGGTGCGCGCACGCTGCCGGGCGAGTGGTTCACGGCACCAGCAATCTACGAGCGCGAGATGGAGCGCTTCTTCCACGCGCGCTGGCTCTGCGCCGGTCGCTCGGCGGACGTCGCGAGCGACGGCGACTACATAGTGCGTGCGGTAGGAACGGAGAGCATCATCGTGACCCGCGACGAGACCGACACCCTTCACGCCTTTCACAATGTGTGTCGCCATCGCGGCACGCGATTGTGCGACCAATCCGGCGGCCACTTTGCGGCGGGGATCCAGTGTCCGTACCACGGGTGGACGTACGCATTGGATGGCCGGCTGGTAGGTGCGCCGCACATGACTGGCACCGACGGATTCGATCGCACCGACTGGCCCCTGTTGTCGGTTGCAGTCGCCGAGTGGGAGGGATGGGTGTTCCTCAATCTGGCGAGCGATCCCGAGCCGTTCGCGACAGCTTTCGCGCCGCTCATCGGGCGGTTTAGCCGCTTTCGACTGTCCACGCTCGAGGCAGCTCACCGGATCGAGTACGACGTGCGCGCCAACTGGAAACTCATTCACCAGAACTACTCCGAGTGCTACCACTGCTCCCCGGTGCACCCTGCGTTGGTGCGTCTCACGCCGGCCAACAGCGGGGAGAACGATCTCTATGACGGCCCGTTCCTGGGCGGATTCATGGTGATCACGCAACCTGGTGGGAGCATGAGTCTGAGCGGGCGCGCGTGTGGTCATCCGGTTGGCGATCTACCGCCCGCGGATGCCCAACGCGTGTACTACTACTCGATTTTTCCGAACCTGCTCCTGAGTTTGCACCCGGACTACGTGATGGTGCACACCCTGTGGCCGCAGTCGCCCAACCGCACGCTGATCACGTGCGAGTGGCTGTTCAATCCTGCGTCCCTCGCCGATGCGTCGTGCGATCCTCAGGATGCCGTGATGTTCTGGGACATGACGAACCGCCAGGACTGGGACATCTGCGAGCGGAGCCAACTCGGGGTGTCGTCGCGGGCGTACGTGCCCGGCCCTTACTCGGCGCGTGAGAGCCTGACGGCGGCATTCGATCGCGAAGTGCGAGCAGTGGAGCGCGTTTCAGCATCCGAGACGCGGTCCACTGTCCCGATTATTCCTGCAGTATGACCTTCGCCGCATTGTATCCGCACGCGCCCATCACGCCGCCGCCCGGGTGGGTGGAGGCGCCGCACAAGTACAAATTCGCGACCGGCGTGCGATAGTCCGCGTAACCGGCGAGCGGGCGCAGGAAAAAGAGCTGCGGCAGGGTCATCGCGCCCTGGAAGATGTTGCCGCCGGTGAGCGCGAAGCGGCGTTCCAGATCCAGCGGCGAGAGCACCTGGCGCTCGATCACCGATCGCTTGAAGTTCGGCGCGTACTCGGTGAGGATGTCCACGCATCGATCGGCGAAGCGCTCCTTGATGTCATCCCAGGTTCCCTCGCGCAGCGCGTAGGGTGCGTATTGGATGAACATCGTCATGAGGTGCTTGCCTGGCGGTGCCACCGTGGAGTCCACCGCCGACGGGATCGTGCACTCGAGGATGGGCGACGCCGATGGACGGCCGTACTTGGAGTCGTCGTACGCGCGCTCCATGTACTCGAGCGACGGCGCGATGTGAATCGTGCCCCGGTGCTGCGGACCCGGCGTGCGTCCCGGCAGCGCAGTGAAGTCGGGCAGTTCGCTCAACGCCAGGTTGATTTTGAGCGACGCGCTGCGGTAGTCGATCTGCCTAACGCGCCGCACGAAGTCGGCCGGCAGGTCTGCCGCGTCCAGAAGATTGAGAAACGTCACCGCCGGGTCGGCATTGGACGCCACCTGATGGGCTCGATATTCGGTGCCATCGGCCAACACCACGCCGCGGGCGCGGCAATCGCGCACGAGAATGCGCGACACGGGCGCGGCCACGCGGATCTCCACGCCTAACTCCCGCGCGGCGCGGGCGAGCGCGTTGGTAATGCCGCCCATGCCCCCGCGCACGTATCCCCACACACCGCGCACGCCGTTGCACTCTCCCATCACGTGATGAAAGAGCACGTACGCCGTGCCGGCCATGGATGGTGATGCCGCCGCGCCGATGATCGCGTCGGTGGCAAGCGTCGTCTTGAGCTGATCCGATTCGAACCAACGATCGAGCACTGTGCGGGCATCGGCAGTGAGAATCTCGATCGCGCTCGCGCCGTCGGGGCCGAGGCCGTGGAACTGCCATCCGAGCGACGCCAGCGCGAGCAGATCGCGCGGATGGTTCGACCACGGATCGGGCGGCGGCTTGAGGAGCGTCGGCTCGATGAGCTCGGCCACCTTCCCGAGCATCTGCTCGTACCGTGGATACGCGTCGGCGTCGCGGGCGGAGAATTTGGCGATCTCGCGCCGCGTCATCTCGGCGTCGGGACCGAGCAGCAGCGTGCGCCCATCGGGAAACGGTGTAAATGACGAAGGGTCGCGCGGGAGCATCTCGAAGCCGTGGCGCGCGAGCTCGAGGTCGCGAATGATTTCCGGCCGCAGCAAACTGTTGACGTACGCCGCCGTGGATACTTTGTAGCCCGGCCACACCTCTTCCGTCACGCACGCGCCGCCAACGATTTCGCGACGTTCCAGGACCAGCACGCGCCGGCCGCCGCGCGCAAGATATGCCGCCGTTACCAGCCCGTTGTGTCCAGCGCCGATGATAATCACATCGTACTTTGCAGCCACAGCGTGTTCTCCGAGATCGAGGCACGCCAAAGCTCCCCTGTCTACGCCTCGCGCGTCAAGCCCGCGACCGGTAGTTTTCCGCCGTTCGCCAACCCTCAGCTTGCCTCCGCAGCTTCGTGACCACCGCGACGCCCCGCGCCGATTCGCGCTTCACGCCGGTATCCACCCGCGCCGCCTGGTTCGGGCTCGTGGTGCTGACGCTCATCAATCTGCTCGGCTACATCGACCGCAACGTCGTGCCACCGTTGGGCGTGAGTCTCAAAGCGTCGCCGCTCCACGTGACCGACGTGCAGTTTGGCGCGTTGGGCAGCGCGTTTCTGTTCGTGTACCTCGTCACGGCGCCCGTATTCGGCGTGTTGGGCGACAGCCGCTCGCGGCCCCGCTTGATCGCATTCGGCGTGGGTATGTGGAGCATCGCGTCGTTGGTTGGCGGCCTGGCGCCGCACTATGCGGCGCTGTTTGGTTCGCGCGCGGCCGTCGGCATCGGGGAAGCCGCGTACGGCAGCATCGCACCGGCGCTGCTGGCTGACTATTTCCCCGAGCGGATGCGGGCACGGGCATTCGCCGTGCTGTTCATGGCCTTACCCGTGGGCACTGCACTCGGCCTCATCACGGGTGGCGTGATGAACGCGCACTACGGGTGGCGCTCCGCGCTGTTCGTGGCGGGCGCCCCCGGACTCGTGCTGGCCGTGATCGCGCTTCGGCTGCTCGATCCGCCGCGCGGGAGCCTCGACGCGCCCACGGCGCCAGTCGCGGCCCGGACCGCGGTCCCCAGTCTGGGTGTCTACCTCGCGCTGGCGCGCTTGCGCACGTACCGCCACATCGTACTCGGATACGCGGCCTACTCCTTCGGCCTGGGCGGTATCAATTTCTGGATGCCCGGCTTCCTGGAGCGGGTGCGCGGCCTCTCATCGCAGACCGCTTCCGTTGGGTTAGGCGGCGTGCTCGTGCTCACCGGGCTGACGGGCACGTTCGCCGGCGGATGGATTGCCGACCGACTCGAACCGCGTGTGCCTAACGCGAGGCTTCTCGTCTCGGGCGTGGCGACGCTCGCCGCCGCGCCGGTGGCCTTTCTCGCACTCACGTCTCCTGTGCCCGCGGTCTACTGGTCGGCCATTGCCGTCGCCGAGGTGTTGGTGTTCATGTCGACGGCCCCGATCAACGCCGCGATCATCGAGGCCGTGCCGACGAACATGCGTGCCTCCGCAATGGCGGCGTGTATCTTCGCGATTCACATCATAGGTGATGTGCCGTCCACGACGATCATCGGCGCGGTGTCCGAACACGTTGGGCTGGCGCGGGCGGTATTGTTGGTACCGGTGGCCATTCTGGTGGCTGGTGGCTGGTGGTTGGTGGTTGGTCACCAGCGACGACCGTAGCAGACCAAACTTTACCAACCACCAACCACCAACCGCCAACCGCCTTCGGCCTGACCGTATGACGGCACCCGACTCCCCTGTGCCGTCATCGAGGAGTATCGTCCTCCTTGTGCTTCCCTTGCAGCACTGCTCGATTAGCCACGGCTCTCGCGGTCGATGGCGTTTTCCGGCGATTGAATCGGGCACGGTGGAGCGCAACCGTAGGGTGATGGCTATATTCCTGACGGGGGGGACACACCCCCCGCACTCACAGGATTCGGGAGTTCCCCATCGGTTATCCAATGCGCTTCGCCCCGTCGCGTGAGGCGCTGCTGGAATCGGCGCCCGATTGCGCGGCGCTCGCCCGGGGCCGCACGTGACCCCTCACGCTGGGCGCCGCGTGCCTGCTCCGCGCGATAAGCCGGTTTTTCTCGATGAGTCGGGACGCCGGTGGCGATGGCTTCGTGTGGTCGCCCTCGGCGTAGGGATTGTCAGCTCGCTCGCCGCCGCGGCCGTGGTGGTGAGCCTGCTCATCCCGCCGCTTGCGCCCGCCTTACCTATGTCGGCGTTGCCGCCCAGTCGCCCGCACCTCGTCACCAGCCAAGCACAACGGCGCCGCCTGTCCAAACGACTCCAGCTTTGGTTCGAGTTGCGCCGGCACCATACGCCGCAAGCAATCAACGCCAAGAACCTTCCCATCCGTGCACGCACGGTGATGGGCAAGCACACCGAGCCGGGCCAATCGATCGTCGCCGGGTTCTACGTAAACTGGGACGACAACTCGCTGGCGTCGCTGTCCGCGCACGCCGATGACCTGGACTGGGTGATTTGTGAGTGGGGATTCCTCGTGCCGGGCGGAGACTCGCTTCGACTGAGCATCGATCGGCGCGTGCCGTACACCATCGCCCAACGGGTGCCCGACGAGCGCCAGCGGCCGTGGATCTTTGCCATGGTCACGAAGTACGACTCGGCCGCCAAGAAGTGGGACACGCCGGCGCTGCGCCATTTGCTCACCGATCCCGCGTCGCGCGACCGCGCGCTCACGCAGCTCACTGACACGGTGATGCGCTATGGGTTGGGCGGCGTGACGATCGATTTCGAGGAAGTGCCGGCGAACCTCACTGGCGCGATCGTGGAATTCGAGAAGATGCTCAAGGCGCGGCTCGCGCCGCAGGGACGTCTGGTGACCCAGGCGGTGTCGTTCAACGATACCGATGCCCAGCTCGCGCGCTACGCAGCGGTCGCCGACAAGCTGTTCCTGATGATTTACGACGAGCACTACGGCGGCGGCGATCCCGGGCCCGTGGCCAGCCAGCAGTGGTTCGTGCGTACCGCGCGCCGCATGATGCGCGTGATTCCGCCGTCCAAGGCCATTCTCTCGTTAGGCGCGTACGGCTACGACTGGAATGACGCCGACGATTCCGCATCGGCGATGACGTTCCAGGACGTGATGAGCGCTGTGCGCGACGCGGCGGTGGACGGCCGTCCGGCGGCGATCCACTTCGATACGGTCGCGCTCAACCCGTACGCAACCTGGAGCGACGCCGATTCGACCGACCACGTCGCCTGGTATCTGGACGGCGTGACCGCGTACAACGAGATCCTGGCCGGTGACGCGCTGGGCGCGGGCGGTATGGCCATCTGGCGACTGGGGTCCGAAGACCCCGCGATCTGGGCGGTGATCGGGAAGCGCGGCATCGATGCGCCGGTGCAGAATCTGAGCGTCATCCCGCCCGGCTACGACCCCGAGTTTCAGCCCAAGCAGGCGACCGGCGAGCTACTCGAGCTCCGCGCGAGCCCAACCGAAGGATACCGCGCCATTCACCTCGATCCGGTCACGCGTTTGGTGAACAACGAAGTCGTGACGAAGTACGCGACTCCGTACATCATCCGACGCTTCGGACAGGCCGCGCACAAGATCGCGCTGACGTTCGACGACGGCCCCGACGGGCGGTGGACGAGCGCGATTCTCGATACACTCAAGTCGCGACACGCGCCGGCGACCTTCTTTATCATCGGCGAGAATGCGGAGGCGCACATCCCGCTCGTGCGCCGCGAGTTCAACGAGGGACACGAGATCGGCAATCACACCTTCACGCACCCCAACCTCGTGTTCGCGAGCGACCGGGTGGTGAAGTTGCAGCTCGACGCCACGCAGCGCCTGCTCGAAGCGGTTCTCGGCCGGCGTACGGCATTCTTCCGCGCGCCCTATTTCGGCGACGCCGAACCCACCACGCCGGACGAGCTGGTGCCGATCGCTGTTGCCACTGACCGTGGGTACATCAGCGTGGGTCTGCGCATCGACGCCGAGGATTGGCAGTCCCCCGGCGTGCGCACCATCATCGACACCGTGCTCGCCCAGATGCCCAAGGGTGGGAACGTCGTCCTGTTGCACGACGGTGGTGGGGTTCGCAGCCAGACGGTTGCGGCGCTCGGCACGCTCATCGACTCGATTCGCGCGCGCGGCGACACGCTGGTGTTGGTATCGGAGCTGGTCGGCATTCCGCGCGATGCCGCCATGCCGGCGCTCCCGCCGCAAGGGCGGTTCGCTCGTTTCGGCGAACTGCTCGCCTTTGGCGGGGTCGGTGTGGCGGAGGGAGTGTTCTACTGGATTTTCGCGACCGCTGTGTGGTTAGGCATCGCCCGGCTGCTGTTCATCACCACGCTCGCCGTCATCCAGCGTGTGAAGCGACATCAGAACCCCGACGCCCCGGTCACGTACGCGCCCCCGGTGAGCGTGATCGTGCCGGCGTACAACGAGGAAAAGGTGATCGTCAACACCATCCGGAGCCTGGTCACGCAGGACTATCCGGGCGAGCTCGAGGTGGTGGTGGTGGATGACGGATCGCCCGACGGGACGATGGAAGCCGCGCAGGCGGCATTCGGCGCCCACCCGCGGGTGTCGCTCTACCGGAAGCCGAACGGAGGGAAGGCCAGCGCCCTCAACTACGGGCTCGCGCATGCGCACGGGGACATCGTGATCTGCCTGGACGCGGACACGGTCTTCGCGCCGAACACGGTGGCCGAGCTGGTCGAGCCGCTGCACGACCCGACCGTGGGCGCGGTGGCCGGCAACGCCAAGGTCGGAAATCGCGTCAATCTGGTGACGCGGTGGCAGGCGGTGGAATACGTCACGAGTCAGAATCTCGACCGGCGGGCGTTCTCGCTGCTCAACTGCATCACCGTGGTGCCGGGCGCGGTGGGCGCGTGGCGCAAGGCGCTCATCGAGGAAGTAGGCGGCTTCAGCGAGGATACGTTGGCCGAGGATCAGGACCTCACCCTGTCGATCCGGCGACTCGGCTACTCGATTGCGTACGCCGACGAAGCGATCGGCTACACCGAGGCCCCCGACTCGCTGCACGCGCTGGCCAAGCAGCGTTTCCGGTGGTCGTTCGGCACGCTGCAATGCCTGTTCAAGCACAAGGCGGTGTTCTTCCGGCGGCGCTTCGGCTCGTTAGGCTGGGTTGCCCTGCCGAACGTGGTGATCTTCCAGTTGTTCTTCCCGATCGTGTCGCCGGTGGCCGACTTCATGTTCGTGTGGAGTCTGCTCTCGGTGTGGCTGGTACGCCAGCAGCACGGGGCGACATACGCCCTCACCAGTCTCGAACAGGTGTTGACGTACTACGCGGTGTTCCTGCTCGTGGACTGGGTGGCCACGATGGTCGGCTTCTTCCTCGAGCCGGGCGAGGACCGGTCTCTGGCGTGGCTGATCATTCTGCAGCGGTTCGCGTACCGTCAGGTGATGTATTGGGTGGTGTGGCGCTCGGTCGCGGCTGCCTTGCGCGGGCGGGTGGTGGGCTGGGGGAAGCTGGAGCGGAAGGCGACGGTGGGTCGGGCGGACGACCTGGCCGGTGCGGCCGCCGCCGTCAGCGCTCGCTCCCCTTGAGTCGATCGCGGCCCTCGCCGCGCGATGCATCGCCGGAGTGCCGGAACGTCTCGAGATCGATTTCCTCCGGCACGTGGCCCTCATTGCGGCGGGCCACGATCCACACGAGGATCGCCATGGTCATCACGATCCCGACGGCAATCATGTCTTCGTGGCGTCGCACGTGTCCGATCACCACGACCGCCGTCTGGCCGAACATCCACCCCAGCGCGGTGAACAGCCCGCTCCATACCCATGCGCTCACGCCGCTGCCGATCGCGTAGCCGACGAACGGGATCCGCGCCGCGCCGCAGGTAATCGGCAACAGGAGCCGGGCGCCATAGGCGAAGCGCACTGCCACCGACGCGCGCCACGGGTGGCGTTGTACGGCGCCGAGCAGCCGTGCCATGGGGCGGTGGAGCCGCGGCCACCGCGCGGCCACGTGCAGGGCGCGCCACCGGCCAAGACTGTACAGCACCACATCGGCCGCCCAACTGCCCAGTGCGCACGCCATCGCGGCCCGGACGGCGTGCAGGTGCCCCTGGTGCGCCGCGAATCCACCCACCACCGGTGCCGCTTCTTCCGTGATGATGCTCGTGGCACCAAGCGTGACGTACGCCCAGAGCTGCGACAGGCGGCTGAGCAGCGAGTGTGAAGCGGCGAATGCGACGACCATCTCTCCTCGGTGGGTGCGTGCGGATGCGTCCGCTGAACATCGACCACGCGGACGTGTTTGGCAACCGCGGGTGGCCGGGTCGGGCCGGCGCGCGCGGTGCGTGCCGCCGCTACTCCCGCAGCGCGGCCATGGCCGTTTCGGCAAACACGTCGCGGCTGCTCCACAGGCCCACGCCGGCGGTGAGCGCGATCATGAGCAGCGCGATGGCGCCCAACGGTAGCGCGGCGGGGGAGAACCGCGACTGGAACAGGTAGCGTGTCAGCGCCCATGCCCCGCCTAACGAGAGGACGATGCCGGTGGCACTGGCCAGTACGCCCAACGCGGCGTACTCGCTGAGCATGATGCGCGCGATCTGCGCGCGGGTGGCGCCGAGGGTCTTGAGCAGCACGCCCTCGCGCAGGCGCTGGCGCCGCGACGCAGCGATGGCGCTGAGGAGCACCAGCGCGCCGGTGGCCACGCTGAACAACGCCATGAACCGAATGGCGATCGCCACCTTGTCGAGGATCGACCCCACCGCCCGCTGGATGAGTGCGAGGTCGATGCTCGAAACGTTGGGCGCACGCTCCACCACGGCGCGCTGCAGCGCCGCGCGCGCGCCGGCATCGGCGACGCGGGTGAGAAAGACCACCGTTTGCGGCGCGCCGGCGAGCGGTCCGGGCGGAAAGACGACGAAGAAGTTGGGCTCGAAGCGCGCCCACGTCACCTGCCGCAGGCTCGCGACGATGGTGGGGATGCGGACGCCCTGCACGTCCCACGTGATGGTATCGCCGAGTGTGACGCCTAACTCGGAGGCCAGATCGCTCTCCAGCGACACCGGCGGGAGCGCGTCGCTCGGGCGCGCGCCGAACCACGTGCCGGCCACCAGTTTTTCCGACGCCACCAGGGTGTCGCGATAACTGGACCGGTACTCGCGGCGCAGCGCCCACGACCCCCGCCCCGGCGCCCGGCCCCGACCCGCATCCCGGCCCCCCGTCCGGCGCGCCGGCGCGAGCCCCGGACTCCGAGCCGCGATCGACGCGATGCGCATGGGGACGATCGGCACCTGCTGCAGCACGGGCGCGTGCGCGGCGCGGATGATCGAGTCCACACCCGCCGCCTGATCCTGCTGGACATCGAAGAATGCCAGGTTGGCCCGCGTCTCCGTGCCGCTCAGCGCGAGCCCCGCGATGACGTTCCGCTGCACGAGGTAGAGCGTGGAGATGAGAAATGCGCCGAATCCCAGGGCCAGCATCACGGCCTGCGTTTGATTCGCCGGCCGGTACAGGTTGGCCAGTCCCTGGCGCATCACGAACGGCCACCGTTCGCGCAGCAGCCGCCGCGTTAGGCGGGACACGACCACGGCGGCAAGCCACAACAACGCGAGCGCGGCCGCCACGCCGGCGCTCATCCACACACCCCGTCGCACGGTGCCGGCGCGCACGATGGCGATCAGCACCACGCTCGCGGCGAGCGCGGCGAGCACGATGAGGCGCGGCACATCGCGCAGTAGCCGCCGCACCGGCGCCCCGGATGCGTCGCGGCGGATGGCCTCCAGCGGCGAGATGGTGCGCACCCCGAGGATGGGGAGCAACGCGAAAACCACCGCGACCCATACGCCAATCGCAATGCCGTTCAGTATCGCGCGCGGCTCCAGTCGCGGCACGACGCTCACCGGCACGAATCCGCCGAGCACGTGCGGCAACTCCATCTGCGCAATCACGCCCAGCACGACGCCGATCACCGCCCCGAATAATCCCAGCGCGCCGGCCTCCATCACGTAGACGGCGAGTACCTGCCGCGACGTGGCCCCGAGCACACGCAGCACGGCTATGGGGTCGCGCTTCTCCTCGATGTACGCATGGATCGCATTCGCGACACCCACTCCGCCTAACAGCAGGGCCACCAGCGCCACGACCCCCAAGAATCGGTTGAGCTGCTCGATCCCTTGGGTGAGCGATCGCTCGGTGTCCTGCACCGTGCGCGCGCGCACGTGCGCGCTGTCGAGCGTCGCTCGATGCGCCGCGATCACCTGCGCCGCATCGAGCGCGGGCGGAATCTTCAATAGCACTTCGTAGTCCGCACGACTGCCGAAGACGAGTAGTTTCGTTTCCGGCACCCACCGCTCGGCGATATACACGCGCGGCCCGAGCGAGGACGCGATCCCGATGTCGCCTGGCACGTTGCGCAGCGTCCCGATGATCTCGAACCGCGCCGAACCCAGCGCCACCGAGTCGCCTTCGTGCGCGCCTAACTCTGTGAGCAGCGACGGATCCACGAGCGCCGCGTGGCCGCGTTGGAGGCCGGCATAGTGTCCCGGCGGGTCCGTCTCGATCGAGCCGTAGAACGGCACATCGGGGCCTACCGCGTTCACCTGCACGAGGCGCGTCGTTTGGCCGCGCGGGACCAGCGCCATGGACGTGAAGGTCGTCGTATGACCGACGGCGATGCCGGAGCGCGCCAGCGTGTCGAGCAGCGAGTCAATGGGCGCGGGGAATGCGGTGCGCGAGCTGAGTGAGACATCGCCGCCGAGCAGCGCGCGCGACTGTCCGCGAATGGAGCGCACGACGTTGGCCGAGTACGAGTCGATGGCCACCAGGGCCGCTACCCCGAGTGAGATGGACGACATGTACAACAACAGGCGGCGACGCGCGGTGCGGCTGTCGCGCCAGGCCAGCGCGGCGAGTTGCCGCCACCGCGCGCTCACGCCGCCAACTCGCGATCGTCCACGACGGCGCCATCGCTGAGTCTGATGATGCGGCGGGCATGCGAGGCAAGCGCGCTGTCGTGTGTGACCAGAATGATGGTCGTGCCCGCCTCGTGGTTCAGCTCCTCGAGCAGCGCGATGATGCGTTCCCCCGTCGCGGAGTCCAGATTGCCGGTAGGTTCGTCCGCGAACAGGACGCGCGGCGCGTTGGCGAAGGCGCGAGCCAGGGCCACACGCTGCTGCTCGCCCCCCGAGAGTTGGGCAGGGAGGTGGTGGGCGCGATCGGCCAGCCCCACGCGTTCGAGCAGCACGCGCGCGCGCGCGGCCGCGTCGCGGGCGCCGCGCAGCTCGAGGGGCACGGCAATGTTCTCGGCCGCGGTGAGGGTCGGGATGAGTTGAAAGCTCTGGAACACGAACCCAACTTTCTCACCACGCAGCCGTGCGCGTGCGTCCTCGGACAACGCACCGAGCTCGACGCCATCGAGGAGCACCGCGCCCGACGTCGGGGTATCCAATCCGGCGAGGAGGCCGAGCAAGGTGGTCTTTCCGCTGCCCGACGGTCCCACGATGGCCACGAACGCGCCGTCGGGGACGGTGAAGGTGACGTCGTGCAACACGGTGAGCGATTGTCCGCCGCTCGGGTACGACTTGGTCAACTGCCTAACGATGAGCATGAGCACAGACGTGAAGTGGAGTATCGTGATAATCGCGTTCGCCGCGACCGCGGCGTGCGGGCGGGGCGGGGGCGAACCGGCGCGCGCGGCGCCCCCAGACACGGCGACCGCCACCCGGGGCGCGCCGTCCCCCGTGCCGGCGACGCGCGATGGGATGCGAACCATCGTGTTCGTGGGAACGAGTTTGACCGCCGGGCTGGGTCTCGATCCCGACTCCGCGTTCACGACGCTCATCCAGCAGCGCATCGACTCCCTCGGACTAAACTACGACGTGGTCAACGCCGGCGTCAGCGGCGAGACCTCGGCGGGCACGTTGCGCCGGATCGACTGGCTCATGCGTCAGCCGGTCAATGTGCTTGTGCTCGAGACCGGCGCGAACGACGGGTTGCGCGCACTCGACGTCGATTCGTTGCGGGCGAACCTTCAGGCGATCATCGATCGCGTGCGGGCAGCCCGGCCGGCGGCGCGAATCGTCCTGGTGGGTATGGAAGCCCCGCCGAACCTCGGCGCCCGTTACACCGCGGCGTTCCGCGCCGTGTATGCAATAACCGCAAAGCGGAATCGCCTCGCGTTCGTACCTTTCTTGCTGACTGGAGTCGCGGGGATTGATTCCCTGAATCAGAGCGACGGTATTCACCCCAACTCGCGCGGCGAGCGAATCGTAGAGGAGAACGTGTGGCGGGTGCTCGGCCCGCTGGTGACCGGTTCCCGCAGCGCATTGCCGGCGAGCGCCAAACGCGCAGCTGCGGCAGGCGGCGGTCGTTCCAATATCGAGGAACGGTCAGGGCAGCGGACGGCCCTGGGCAATCTCGGTCTCGATTAGCCGTTAGTTCACGTAGACCGAGATGGCGATTCGATCCCGAGGATATCTACCGTCGTACAGGTAATAGCCGTCCCCGGAGTACTCGATGTACACATCGTCGTTTTCGTACCAGTTGGCCGACCAGTATTGCGGCCACGGGTCAACGAGGCTGAACCAAAAGCCATCGTACTGGAAGCGGGGATATCCACCCACCACCACTACTGGATGGCGGTAAATACGGAACGCATGGGCTGGACCGAAATAGCCCCGATAACGGCTGTCTGGGATACGATAGCCGCGATACCCGCCACGTTGCCCCCAGTTACGGTGCTCGGACTGCCAGTTCTGTGCGCGATGCTTCTGCCAGGCGGTCCGCTGTTCGACGGCGCGGCTGTGTTGTACTTGTGGTAAAGCGCGGTTGACCTGCTGCGGACGCTCCGGCTTCTGTTGCGGGTGTGGTCGACTCCTCGCCAGCACCTGCGGCGTCGGTCGCTCCGGCTGACGCGTTGCCTGAGTCCGCGATGTCGTGTGCACCACGTGCTGACTCTTGGCCACCGGCTGCTTCGTAGACTGCGCGTCCGTCACCCTGGACTTCGCCTTTTGCGGCTTAGCCTGATGCTCCTGTTTCGGGTGCTTAGTATCTTGTTGGGGATGATCCTGCTGCGCATGCGTCGAAGCAACGGCTCCGAAAAGCAGGAGCAGAACTCCCGCGCTGACAATACCGAGCGGTTTCATCATTGTCTTCTGTTGCTGAGCCTCCATTCGTAAGACAGACCGGGACACCGATTGGACCCGGTGTCATTCACGGGTTCGCGTATATTCCGCGCGGCGAGATCACCGGGGCGATCGTCATCTCCCGACGTGAATGCCGGCGAGCGAATGGAACAGTCCAAAAATGTTCAGTAGCCACAACACCACGCAGATGACTACGACCGCGTTCAAGATGGACTTGATCGTTCCCTGCATCGGGATGAAGCGGTTGATGAGCCACAGCAGAACACCCACTACGATCAGAATGGTCACTACTTGAAGTAGCGGCATGAGCTATCAACCTCCGTCTCGTTCGCACGTTGACCGAATCCGATCGAGCATTCCATCATGGAAGGCGAAACGTTGACGCGTTCCGTCTTGTCCAGAATCCTGCGAATTCCAGCTATCTCGCTTGCTTGACCCCTCAGGCGCGCTCGGCTAAATTTAATGGCTGGATTGGTTTACGCACCGCATCCGCGGCCGGCACGGGGCATCGTGGGTCCCGTGGGTCGTGAGCAATTGAACCGCACGTTCGATACCTACGCATTCTTGGTGCCCGAAGATGGCAATGCCGGCAACGCAGATCAGACGGGGGATGGTGATTGTCTTCGAGGGCGACCCGTGTCGGGTGGTGGACTTTCGACACCATACGCCGGGGAATCTCCGCGCCATGGTGCAGACGAAGATGAAGAATCTGCGTACGGGCTCCAACTTCGAGCATCGGTTCCGTGCGGCAGACGCGATCGAGAAGGCGTCGCTCGAGACGCACGATCTGGAGTTCCTGTATCAGGGTGGGAGCACGTACCACTTCATGAATACGGAGAACTACGATCAGCTCGAAATGGACGACGAGATGCTGGGTGATGCGGCACAATGGATGCAACCGGGAATGAAGATCGTCGCTGAGTATTATCAGGGGAAGCCGATCGGCATCGAGCTGCCGAACTCGATCGAGCTGGAGATTGTGGAGACGGCGCCCGTGATGCGCTCGGCGACGAAGACGTCCTCGTTCAAGGCGGCGAAATTGGAGAACGGGGTGTCGGTGAACATTCCGGAATTTATTCCATCGGGGATTCGGATTCGTGTGAATCCGAATACCGGCGAGTACATCGATCGCGCGAAGTAGTCCGCGCTATTTTACGGGTGGGTTCGTGGCGCGCGATGAGCGGTTGATTCGCCTGTCGTGCGCCGTTAACATCTTGTTGAGCGTCGGCGGTGTGTTCGGCCGGCGAACATGGTGACCGTAGCTCAATTGGTTAGAGCACCGGACTGTGGCTCCGGGGGTTGTGGGTTCAATTCCCATCGGTCACCCTTCGTGACTCGACTAGGTCCGTAGCTCAACTGGTAGAGCACCGGTCTCCAAAACCGGCGGTTGGGGGTTCAAGTCCCTCCGGGCCTGTCAGGCGGGGGTGTGGGGCGGAATGGCGGTATCGTCTAGGGGACTAGGACGGAGCCCTCTCAAGGCTCAAACACGGGTTCGAATCCCGTTACCGCTACTTGGGATGGCGGCTGGTGGCCGGTGTTTGGAGGTTGGTAACAGCGAACTACGGTCGAGGTAGTTGTTCACCAATCCATCAACCTCTAACCACCACCATCCAAGACGGCCCCATCGTCTATCGGTTAGGACGGCACTCTTTCAAGGTGCAGAGAGGGGTTCAACTCCCCTTGGGGCTATTGGGGAGCAGGGAGGGCGACTGCGTAGGAATTGGGGCTGTAGCTCAGCTTGGTTAGAGTGCCGGTCTGTCACACCGGAGGTCGCGGGTTCGAGCCCCGTCAGCCCCGTTAGGCAAAGCGAAGTCTGCGCTGCGGTGCGAGCGCGATGCAGGGAAGAAGGATCTGCCCTGGTGGTGAAATTGGTAGACACGCCATCTTGAGGGGGTGGTGCCGAAAGGCGTCGCGGTTCGAGTCCGCGCCAGGGCATACCCGGTCAGATCACCGACCGTCGCCAGCGTAGCTCAGTGGTAGAGCACCCGATTCGTAATCGGGCGGTCGTCGGTTCAAT
>JANWIF010000045.1 GCA_025450035.1 Gemmatimonadaceae bacterium | reverse complement strand
CGCTCCGGCTGAGAGGCCGGGGAGGATATGCGGGTGCTGCAGGTGGGCGGCGAGCGTGACCTCGCGTTGACACCGGGCGGCGCTCACCTCGCTCGCCAGCTCAGGCGGCAGAATCTTGACGACGACTTGCCGATCGAGCGACCGCTCCGTGGCGAGGAAGAGCCGGCTCATCCCGCCGGGTGGGAGCTCCCGCTCGATGTGGTAGGCATCGCCGAGGACCGACTGGACGCGCTCCGACAGATCAGACATCGGGATCGCGGGTCAGCGCTTGTCGCTGGACAGCCGGGTGAGTGCGGCGCGGGCCTCTTTGACGACGGGTTGCAGCTCAGGGTCGCCGTGAGACCAGAAGTCCTCGATCCGGGCATAGGCGTCCACGGCGGTTCGTTTGTCGCCCGCGCGTTCGGCGACGCGTGCGAGGGCCAGGGTGCGCAGCAACTCCGCGAAGGCGCCGATGTATGGCGTCTCGGACGGGCGCTGCAGCAATGTATCGGCCTGCGCCGCCTGGCCGTGGCTCGCGAGCAATTCGGCGCGGGTGATGACGTCCAGCTCGCATCGACCTCCACACAGTGTGTCGGGCAGCGTATTGAAGCGCTGCATCGCCTGCGCGGTGTCGTGGTGCGCGAGCGCGAGATAGGCGCGCGCGACCGCCGTGTCGTAGGTCGCGGCGTGGGGTCCCTTCCCGAAGACCGGGGGGCTGGCGGATCGCACCGCCAGAAATGCCTTGAGATCGGCGGTATCGCCGCGCTCCGCCCACCACCGGAGGCCGTACCAAGTCCACCCGTTCTGCATGTTGGCTGGAATGCGCAGTGCGCTGTCCAGCACGGTGGCCGGGATGGTGCCAAGTTGCCCTAATACAGCGGTGGCCGCTGCGACGGCCGACGGGGGTGGTACATCACCGGCATGCTTCAGGTTCTCAGGTGTAAACGGATTCATGCCGCGGATGTGCCCTCGTTCCATCATCGAGACTTGCCACATGCCGATCGCCGCTGCTCCGCCGATCCGGGCCTGCGGGCCGAAACGATGCAGGATGCCATTGGCCAGCCAGACCGCGCTCTCCGCGGAGTCCGGCACTTCCCGGATATTCAGCCAAGCGCGCTCCAGCGCGCCGGGCTTTGCGGAATCGACCATCTGGCGAGCGGCGACGGTATCTCGCGGCGTGCCGAGCAAGAGGATCTGCAACCGAGTCGCATCGGCGTCGATCGATGGTGGGCTGAGCGCGAGGAACCGGCGAGCGTACCGCACGCCCGAGTCGGCTCCCATGACCTCGAACGCCAGCGATATGGCGTGGACATAGGCGGAAGCAAAACTGGAGTCGAGCGTGATCGCGCGTGCAAACGTCGCGAGCCGTACGCGCTTGGGGACGCCGACGTGTGGTCCCAATCCGGCGTGCTCGCGGACCTCGCCCAAGTTGTTCCAGATCTGCGGATCATCGGGGTAGCGTTTGACCCCTGCCTCAGCCAGGGCGAACATCTCCTGCTGGGGATGGAATTGCCAATAGGTGTAGTTGTCGAGCTGGGCGTTCGAAGCGATCAACAGGCTATCGCGTGGGGAGAGGCCGTGGTTGTAGACCTGCGCCTGGTTCGAGTAGTAGTCGGACAGTGAATCGCTGATGTTCCGCACCCATCCCGACGAGAAGCCAGCCCAGTAGTACGCGAGCGCAAAGGTCGAATCGAGACGGATCGCTTCCTCCGCTGCCTTCTGCGCCGAATCCCACGCGCCGCGGCGGAATGCCTGCTCGCTTTCCAGTAGCGCCTTGAGCGCCGGGAGCGATTTGGCGCCTGCGAGCGAGCCGCGGGTGACGCCGACCGTCTGCGTTCTGGCGAGAGAGCGGAGTAGCGCGATCGTCAGCGACTCGGTGACGACATCCATGTGATCGACGCGGCCGCGGTAGGCCACTTCTTCACCCGGGCGACCGGTAGCGGCGTCAATGAAGCTCGCGGACACGCGGACCGAGTCCGTACCGGAGCGCTCGATCCGGCCGGTGACGGCGAGGCCCGCGCCGAGTTGGCGAGCGAGATCGGCCGGAGGCGTTCCGGTATCGTGGGCGCGATGGACGATCACCGTCGGCGAGACCGTGCGCAGCGGGCCCGCGCCATCGAGGTTGTGCGCGAGGACATCGACCATACCATCGCGCCACACATCGAGCGCGGGGTCCAGCACGGTAAATGGTTCGACGGCGACGAGATTCTCGTCGATCGCGGCGGGCGCGTGCGGGCGGCCGCGCCAGACCAGCGTCGCGACGAGGACGATGACGAGAGCGGCGGCGCCGGCCCAAACCGCTACACGTCGCGCGCGCGATGCAGGTGGCGGAGCGGTCGCGGCGAGGACATCACGGAACTCCGCGGCCGAGGCGAAGCGTTTGTCCGGGTCCTTGGCCAATGCCTTCGCGATGGCATCACTGATCTCGCGCGGGACCTCCGGACGGAGCTGCGAGAGCGGCGGCGGCGCGCTCGTGAAATGCGCGGCGGCGACCGCCTGTGGCGTCGCACCAGTGAAGGGCGTCCGGCCGGCCAGCATCTCGTACCCGACGATCGCCAGCGCGTAGACATCGGCGCGGGCGTCGACGTGGCGTTCGCCCGCGAGCTGCTCGGGCGCCATATAGCCCGGCGTTCCGACGCCTGAGCCGACCTCGGTGAGACGATCGCTGCCCGTCGCTTCGTGGAGGGCGCGCGCCACCCCGAAGTCCGCGAGGAGGGCGTGCCGGTCCTGGAGCAGGATGTTTTCCGGCTTGATATCGCGGTGCACGACACCGGCGGCGTGTGCACGGGCGAGCGCGTCGGCGGTCTCCGTGAGGATTCGTACGGCGGTCGCCACCGGGAGTTTCGTCTCGCGATCGAGGCGCTGCCGGAGGGATTCGCCGTCCACGAACGGCGTGATGTAGTAGAGGAGACCGTCGCGGGAGCCTGCGGACAGGACTGGCAGGATGTGCGGGTGCTGGAGGTGCGCGGCGAGCGTGACCTCGCGCTGGAAGCGGGCCGCGCTGACCTCGCTGGCCAGCTCCGGGGGCAACACCTTGACCACGACCTGGCGGTCGAGCGACCGCTCGGTAGCCAGGAACAACCGGCTCATGCCGCCCGGGGGCAGCTCCCGTTCGACGCGATAGGCGTCGCCCAGCACCGATTGCACCCGGTCCGTCAGGTCGGTCGTGGCCATTCGTGCCGGTTGTAGGGGATTACTGCCAGCCGATAATACGTGCCCCCCCGTCTACGGGCCAGAAGAGACGCGCCAGAGACGTGGTGCGAGGCCCCGGCGGCTACGTTGATGTGGGCCGCGCTCACTAAACGACGGCTGCCCGGGGTACGGCTGGACAGCGACAGCCCGGCGCGGTACCTGTTGGGCATACTCATTTGATGTTCCGGGACACACCGGACGATCGGACCTGGGGAGGGGAGCCAGATGCCAGACACTTTGCAGTCGGAACTCGAGACCTACGAACGGCGGACACCTGCCTCGCGTGCCGCGCACGAGAAGGCGGCGGCGCGGCTCCCGCTTGGTGTCGCAAGCAACTATCGCTCATACCAGCCCTATCCCCTGCACGTGCGCGACGCCAATGGGTCACGTATTCGTGACATCGATGGGAACGAGTACATCGACTTCAACATGTGCTTTGGCGCGCTCATGGCGGGGCACTGCCATCCGGCGGTGATGCACGCCGTCGCGGCGAAGCTCAAGACCGGTACGATGTTCGGGATGCCGCATGACGCGGAGAACGCGCTGGCCGAGGAGATCTGCGCGCGGTTTCCGGTGGAGATGGTGCGGTTCAGCAACAGCGGCACCGAGTGCACGATGCACGCGATGCGGTTAGCGCGGGCGGCGACCGGACGGGAGCGGGTGATCAAGATGGAAGGCGGGTATCACGGGCTGCATGATTCCGTACTCGTTTCGGTGAAGCCGAAAGCGAACGAAGTCGGCGATCCGGACCGGCCCACGTCGGTCCCTGGAGGCGAGGGAATCACCAAGGCGACACTCGGCAACACGCTGATCGCGCAGTTCAACGATCTGCCGGCGATCGAGCGGCTGTTTGCCGCGTATCCGGGCGAGATCGCGGCGGTGATCGTCGAGCCGATCCTCATGAACGTCGGGATCCTGATGCCCGATCCCGGCTACCATCAGGGGCTGCGCGAGATCACGAAGAAGCATGGCGCGCTGTTGATCTTCGACGAAGTGAAGACCGGGGCGAAGCTCGCCCGCGGTGGCGCGTGCGAGTATTTCGGCATCGAGCCCGACATCATCTGTCTGGCGAAGTCGATCGGCGGCGGGTTCTCGCTTGCGGCGTTCGCGTCGAAGCGGTCGATCATGAACCTGATCAGCGACCACCGGGTGTTTCACGGCGGGACGTATAACACCAACCCCGTCGCCATGGCGGCCGGGCTCGCGACCTTGCGCGAAGTGCTCACGCCGGCCGCCTATGAGCGCGTCAACCGGCTCAACACCAAACTCGTCGACGGGTACAAGGAGCAGATCGAGAAGACGGGGCTCGAGGCGTACGTCGTGGGTGCGGGGTCCAATGGGTCGCTCATGTTTGCGCCGAAGCCGATCCACAACTATCGCGACTGGCTGAACATCGACAGCGAGAGCTGGCGGCACTACTGGTTCGCGATGACCAATCGCGGCGTGATTCCGCAGCCGTACTGGTGGGACGAGCAGTGGACCGTGTCGGTGGCGCACACCGAGGCGGACATCGACAAGCATCTCGAGCTCTTTGCGGAAATCGCGCCTGCGGTAGCCGCTGGGCAGCGGGAGCGCCGGGGCCGCTCGGGTGCGCCGGGTGGGGCAACGAAGCCCGCGGGACCGCCCGCGGGATCACGCAGCCAGCCCGCGCCCGCCGCTCGCTAGATGCCGGAAGGGCTGGACGTCGCCCTCGCGCGGGAGGAAGCGCAGCGGGAGGCGGGCACGCCGCATCTGCGCCGAGCGTTGGGGCAGCGCGATCTGGTGCTGCTGTTCGTGGTGGCGGTGCTGAACCTGAATACCGTCCCTCCGGTCGCGTCGGGCGGTCCGGTGACAGTCTGGCTGTGGGTTCTTGCGCTGCTGTTTTTCTTCTGGCCGCAGGGGCTGGCCGTCATCGAGCTATCGGACCGGTATCCGAACGAGGGCGGCGTGTATCTGTGGACCAAGGAGATCTTCGGGGATTTCCACGGATTCATGTCGGGGTGGTGTTACTGGACCAACAACATCTTCTACATCCCGACCCTGCTCCTCTACGTCGTGGGGATCTCCGTCTTCATTGGCGGCCCGCACATGCAGGCGCTCGGCAACGACAAGGTGTTCGTCTCGGTCACCGCCGTGCTGCTACTCGTCGTCATGACCGGGATCAACATCCTCGGCCTCGGCGTCGGCAAATGGGTGAACAACCTTGGCGGGATCGGGTCGGTGGTCACTGCCGTGGTGCTGGTCGGACTCGCGATCGCGGTGTCGCAGGCGCATGGGAGCTCGCTGCACGCGAGTGATTTCCGGGTCACGGGAGTGGACTACCACCTCGTGAGCTCCTTCGGCGTCGTGTGTTTCGCGCTCGTCGGGCTCGAGTTGGCGTCGGTGATGGGCGACGAGATCCGGGAACCGCGGCGGACCGTGCCCGGAGCAGTCGTATGGGGCGGCGTGATCTCGGGTGTGCTATACGTCGGCGCGACGATTGCCGTGCTGCTCGCACTTCCGGCGAAGGACATCGGCGCCGTGCAGGGCATCATTGAGGCCGTGACGCACATGTCGAACGCGATCTCGATCGGGTGGCTCGTTCCACCGATCGCGTTGCTGCTGACATTGGCGATCGCGGGCACGACATCGGCGTGGCTCGCGGGATCGGCGCGGATCCCGTTCGTCGCGGGGCTCGACAACTATCTCCCGGCGGGGCTGGGCAAGCTGCACCCACGGTTCGCCACACCGTACGTCGCGCTGATCGTACAGGGCGTGGTGTCGTGTGCGGTGCTGGCGATGAGCTTCATGGGATCGACCGTCGAGCAGGGCTACAAAGTGCTTCTGCTTTTGGCGGTCGTGCTGCAGCTCATCCCGTACCTCTACATCTTCCTGGCACTGATACGGCTGTCGGTGAGACCCGACTTCGTGCGCGCGCGGTATTCGCAGACGACCCTATTGGCGGCGGGTCTCTCCGGTCTGGTAGTCACGGCGCTCGGCGTGGTGCTGGCGTTCGTGCCACCCGTCAGCAGTGAGCCGGCGACCCGTTTTGAAATGAAGATGATTGGAGGCACGGTGTTCTTTCTGCTGATGGCGGCATTCTTCTTTTTCGTCTACTCGCGCCGGCCGGCGGCAGTCCGCCGGGTGCGGGGTACCACGACTGCCGAGTCATGATCATCCGCCAGGCGACCGTCGCCGATCTCGACATGGTCGCGCCGCTGTACGATGCGTACCGGCAGTTCTACACGCAGCCGCCCGATCTCGCGGCTGCGCGGGCGTTCATCGGCGATCGGATCAGCCGGGGTGAATCAACCGTTTTTCTCGCCCTCGAGGACGATGAGTCCGAGGCGCTGGGGTTCACGCAACTGTATCCGGCGTTCTGCTCAGTTGCCGCCAAGCCGTACTACGTGCTGTACGATCTGTATGTGTCGAGTGGGGCCCGGCGGCGAGGCGTCGCCAAGCGGCTCATGGAGCGTGCGCAGGAGTATGCGTCCGAGACCGGGGCGTTCAGGCTCGAGCTGCAGACAGCGCGCAACAACCGGCCGGCGCAGGCGTTGTACGAGTCGCTGGGATGGGTGCAGGATGAGCAGTATTTCGTTTATACGCTGAAGACGGGATAAGGGCAAACCGAACGACGAGAATCCGGGTCTGATTCTTACACAATCCACGACCGGGTGGCCAATGAGTCGCATCGCTTTCTGTCTCGTGTTCGTGTGTGTGGCACGTGCAGGGTTTGCTCAGCCGTCGCAGCATGCGATGTCGCCAGCGCTCCGGATCGCGGCCGCCGTGAGTCCTGCGCCCGCCGGGATGCGATCGGGGGCGACGGTGATGGACTATGACAGTACCGGCACGCTGGTGACGGTGCGAGAGGGCAAGGGGCTTCTCATCTGCCTCGCCGACAATCCTCGCGGGAAGTCGTTTCACGTCGCGTGCTACGATCGTGAGCTGGAGCCGTTCATGGCGCGTGGGCGGGCACTGCGCGCCCAGCACGTATCGGACGATGAGACCGACAGTATTCGCGCCCGCGAGATCCGTGGCGGCACGCTGGCGATGCCGCGGCATCCGACGGCGCTCTACCAGTATGTCGCGGAACGGGACAGTGTCGATGCTGCGGCCGGCGTGATTCACGGCGCCAGTTATCTGTACATCGTCTACATGCCATTTGCGACGACCGCCACGACGGGGTTTCCTGCGCAGCCGCTCGATGATGGCGGGCCGTGGCTCATGTATCCGGGCAAGCCGTGGGCGCACCTCATGATCGGGCCGCCTAAGGCGGCGACGATCACGCTTGGCAAATAATCGCCGAGCGGCGCGGTCTTCCGGGTAGGTTCTCAAACCTGCGGGTAGATTGG